>JANNAY010001450.1:0-10171 GCA_031384945.1 Deltaproteobacteria bacterium | reverse complement strand
GTCTTCGCCCTTGGCGATCTTCGGCGCCTTGGCGACAGCGACGGCCTTTTGGATCTCGTTTCTCAGCGTGGCGATGCGCTGGGCCATCTGCTCGTCAGACAACCCCTTCATCTGGCCTTCGAGCGTGCCGATGGCGGCGGCCCGGGCGGCGAGCGGCTTCAGCTCTCGGTCGTTCTTGGTGCCGAAGAGGGCGGAGAAAAAACCCATGGAGGTGTGCCTGGTTGCGGGGACGAAACGAAGAGACGCCAGTGGCTCGTTTGCACGGCGCCACTGGCGTCGGAAGACCCCGGCACCGTAGGGACGGCTCCGGGGTCGGTCAAGGCGTCAGCTCAGGGGTTCAGGACCAGCTCAACGGTGACGGCTTCGTCGAGGGAGGGCGAAAAGCTGCTGAAGCTGTCGACGACGACGAAGTAGGTGGTGCCAGCGACGACATCGGTCTCGAGGATCGAGTCGAACGCGTCGGCGAGGTCGCCGCCGCCGTTGCCGTCGTCGTCGCAGGCTTCGCCTGCATCGCTGAGGCAGTCGGTGCGCAACATGACGACGGTGTCGAAGTCGTTGGTGCCGCCTTGCAGGGTGCGCGCGATCAGGGTGCCGCTTTGCGATGCCGTGAAGCTGAGCACCTTCTCGTTGCCGGGCGAGCTGCAGTCTGCCGCCTCGAGCTCGCCAGGAAAGAAGTCGGCGCCGGTGAACTCGAACGTCTGCACGACGCCAACCTCGAGCTCGACGAGGTTGATGTTCTCTTCGTTGCAAGCGGGCGGCGGCGGGAAGCCGCCGACGAAGGTGTCGACGCCGACGCGGAAGACGCCGGGGCCGCCGAAGGTGCTGTCGTCGACGATGCCAAGGTACTCGCCAGCGGGCAGCGCGGGCAGGCGCACGACGTCGCCAGCTCTGACGCAGGCCGGGTCTTCGGTCGGGTCGCCGAAGAAGTCGACGCCGGCAACGGTGACGACGTCGAGGTCGGCGAGGTCAGCGGGGCAGGTGCCGCCCGGGAGCTTGAAGAGGCCGAAGCTGCCGCTGTAGTTGGCGATGCCTTGGAAGCTCAGCTGCGTGTCGATGGCGTCGTCGATGGTGAAGCGGAAGAAGACGTCCTTGGCGACCTCGTCGTCGAACTGGAAGTTGCAGGTGCCCTCGACGAAGTCGTCGGTGGCGCCGACGGTGCGGCCGCTGACGAGGCCGGCGTTGGCGACGACGACGGTGGCGTCGCCGCAGGCGTCGTTGTCGGGCACGCCGGTGAGGCCGGGGAAGGCGACGTTCCAGTTGTAGGCGCCGGTGGCGAAGACGCCGTTGCCGCTGATGCGGGCGATGACGCGGCCGGCGACGACGTCGGTGCTGACGACGAGGACGTTGTTGTCAGCGTCGTCGAAGGCGTTGGCGGCGATCTCGGTCTCGACGCCGTCGTCGTCGACGGAGAAGAGGCTGACCGAGAGGTCACGGCCGGTGTCGCCGGCAAAGGTGATGGCGAGCTCGCCGTCGAAGATGACGTCGAGGACGATGATGTCGGTGTCGGCGCCGCAGATGGTGCGCTCGACGGGCGTGTCGAGGGGCAACGCCAGGGGCTCTTGCTGCAGCTCGAAGAAGTCGTCGAGGGCGGCGTTGGGGATGTCGAAGTCGTCGGCCTCGCACTGGTGGGTGACGGCGACGTCGTACTCGATGTTCTGGGCGCCCACGAGGGTCTGGTTCTCGGTGACCTTCAAGAGGTAGAGGCCGGCGGGCACGTCGACGTCGGCGCCCGGGATGCCCGCGACGACGTCGCCTTCGGCGTAGATGACGTTGCTGGCGGCTTTCGAGGCTTCGACGTCGATGACAGCTTCGCGCAGCTCGGCTTCGGCGCCGGTGCCGCTGAGGCCGAGCGTCATGAGGCCGCCGAGGTGGCCGACCAGGTAGTAGTCGACGTCGCCGTCGCACAGCAGCACGTCGAACTGCTCTTCGGCGGCGGTGTCGCTGTTGCGGCTGATCGAGCCGAGGCTGCCGTTGCCGTTCAAGGCGACCGCGTCGACGGCGGTCTCGTTGCCGACGACGACGGGGTCGAAGCCGCGCTCGAATTCGTCGGCGATGTCACCGACGCAGAAGGGCTCGCCGATGTCGACGCTGAGCGTGAAGTCGCCGGCGAAGAAGGGGCTCTCGACGACGACGAAGTAGGTGCCAGCGGCGAGCTCGCCGACGACGATGTCGGTGCTGTCGCCGTTGCCCACGACGCAGGTGCGCTCGTCGTCGGGGGTCACGCCGCCGGCGCCGCAGCCGGCGTCGCTGAAGAGCGAGACGGTGGCGCCGAAGAACTCGTCGACGACGGAGAGGCGCACGCCGCTCGGCTCGGCGATGGTGAACGTGTAGGCGACGTCTTCGCCGCCTTCGGGAAACATCGGATCAGAGAAGTCGGGGCACGGCGTGTCGTTGCTGGCGTTGACGGTGGTGCCGTCGAAGTCGCCGCCGTCGCTGACGTCTTCGGCGGTGGCGCAGCTGTCGTTGTCGGGCGGCGGCGGCGGCGGCGGCGGCGGCGGCGGCTCGCCTTCGCCCTCGCCCTCTTCGCCTTCGCCTTCGCCTTCGCCTTCGCCCCCGTCGCCTTCGCCTTCTTCGCCCTCGCCTTCACCTTCGGTCAGCTCGCCGCCGGGGCAACCAGCGGTGACAGCAAGGGGCAAAACCAGCAGCAGCGATGACAATGAGCGCAGCATGAACGACCTCGGCGACAGCAAGGACGCCCATTTTGCCCGCCACGGGGTCGGCCGCAAGGGGTTGCCGGGCGGTTGCAGATCGCGGTCGCGCGTGGACACATGACGGCATGCAGCGCTTCTTCGTCGTCGTCGCCGCCCTCTGCGTCTGCGCCGTCTCCTACGCAGGCTCTGCGCAGGCGGCCGAGCGCACGGGCCTGTCGTTCACGGTCAGCGAATTCGCCGCCCAGTACTCGCAGGCCGTGAACCTCGAGCTCGCCTTCGTCGACAAAGACGGCGACGCCCTCGACGGCACCACCGCCTGCGGCGCCAACCCCTGCCGCGTCGAGGTCGAGATCCGCGTCGCCGACAACAGCGCGCCCGCCTTTGACGTCACCGCCCCCGACGTCGCCGTCGATGCTGCCGGCCGCGCCCGCGTGCGCCTCACCCTCGTCGATGGACGCCACGGTGGCGCCACCTTCAAGGCCGCGCCCGATCCGGGGCTCGACTACACGCTGACGGCACGCTTTCGCGGGGTCGGCGCCCCGCTGCCCGACAACGACGACGAAGACTGCGTCGACGGCGCCCCCGGCACCGATGACGGGCGCCTGTGTCCGGCGACGGCGACGGCGACGGTGGCGGTGACGCCCGAGGTGCCGGCGCTGACGTTCAACAGCGACGTCGTGCTCGACCTCGGCGACAGCGTCGTCTTGGCCGCCTCGCTCGAAGACAACAACGGTGACGCCGACATCGCCGGCACCGACGTCGACGGACCCGGCCCCAAGGTCTTGCAAGGCTTCGTGATCCGCTTCGCCTACGACGCTGACGACGACGGCTCGCCCAACTTCATCACCGAGCGCATCGGCGATCCCAACGTTGACGTCGTCACCAACGCCGCGGGCGTCGCCTCCATCGAGTTCGTCGCCGACCCTGCCTTCGCCCAGGCCGGCGTGTACGACGCCGGATTGCACGCCGAATTTCCCGGCGACGACCGCTACACGGTCGCCCGCTCGTCGGTGAAGCTGACGCTCATCGCCGGGGGACCTGACCCGGCCCAGACCGTCGTCGAGGTCGATCCCGGCACCCTGCCCGCCGATGGCGCCAGCGAGGCCACCATTCGCGTGCGGCTCGTCGACGAGAACGGCAACCTGTTGGGCCCTGAGGCGCCGCCGCACGAGGTGTCGGTGACGTCGACATTGGGCGTGCTCATCGACGAGATGGCGCGTGATCCGCTCGACGGCACGTACACGCAGCAGCTGCGCGTGCAGCGCAAAGGCGGCAACGCCAGGATCGAGGCCACCGTCGACGGCGTCAAAGGCGGCGAAGCCGTGCTCGTCATCGACGGACCGACAGGCGGCTGCAATTGCAACGGCACCTCGCCATCTGCATCTCTGGTGTTCGCGCTCTCGTTGCTCGCTTTGCGCCCGACAAAGAAGAAGAAGAAGAAGAACCGTGGCTGATCCCGATCTCTCGCCGTCGTCGTTGCAGCCCTTCTACAAAGAGATCGCCACCCTGCCCGCCAAGCAGCGGCTCGATCGCATCTTGTCGCGCAAAGACACCATGCGGGTGGTGCGGCAGATGCCCGTCCCCGACCTGCTCGCCACCATCAACGACATCGGCGTCGGCGACTGCTTAGAGATCCTCGAGCTGATGAGCCCCGCCCAGGTGCAGGGCTTTCTCGACCTCGACGGCTGGCGCAAAGACCGGCTCGACTCGGCGGGCCTCGGCAAGTGGCTGCGCGCGTTCTTCTCGGCCAACGCCGACCGCGCCGCCGTGCAGCTGCACGGCCTCGACCTCGAGCTGCTCACGCTGATGTTCAAGGTCCACACGACGGTGTTCGACCTGATCGAAGAAGAAGAGCCCGGCGACGTCGGCCGCCACTCGACGACGCCCGACGGCCGATACTTGATTGCCTACGGCGGCGTCGGCACCGACGAAGACACCCAGGTCGCGCTGCAGATGGGCATCGAGCGCCTCATGGGCCGCGACATGAACTTCGTGCTCAAGCTCTGCGAAGCCGTGCGGTGGGAGCTCGCCTCGCAGCTCGAAGAAGACGCTTTTCGGTGGCGAAACGCGCGCTTGGCCGATCTTGGCTTCTTGCCGGCCCACGAAGCCGCGGCCATCTTTGCCTTCCTCGATCCTGACAAGCCGTTGCCCGGCACGGCAAAGATGGCCGCGCCCGCGTCCATGGGCCGCGGCGGCGCCGAAGACGCCGCGACGTCGACCGATTTGACGGCATCACCGCTGTTGCCGTGGAACGTGCTCGACGGCGCCGACGTCATCGGCCGCGCGCTCAAGGGCCAGAGCGACGCCGTCAAAGACCGCGTCGCCCACGAGCTGATGATGACCGCCAACCGCGTCCACGCCGCCGACGGACAAGACCTCGGCGACACCGACGCCCTCAAAGAGACGGCGCGCCAGACGGCGTCGACCGCCGGCACCGGCCTCGCCTACCTCGTCAAAGGCAACGAAGCCGCGCTGTCATCGTCGTTGGCGTCGACGTCGGTGCTGCTGCTGTTTCGCCTGGGCCACTCGCTGTCGCTCAAGCTGAGCAACGACGTGCGCGCCCGCGTGAAGCAAAAGGGCTCGGGCCTCGATGGGCGTGGCTTGTTGCGCCTCGACGCTCCGTTGCGCGAGGTGGTCGCCGGCTTCTTGCGGCCGCGGCCCCTGTTGTTCGCCGGACTCCTCAACGACAAGCGCGTCGACTACCGGCCGGTGTCGTCGTTGGCCGAGCTCGCCGCCGCCGCCTCGGCCTTGAGCGAAGCCGCCTTCCGCGCCGCCCTGATCGACAAGCTCGGCGGCAGCGACGCCGCCCTCAAAGACGTCGACGACGCCGACCTGCCGTCGCACGGCCAGCTGCTGGCCGCGTGGTTGTTGACGGGCACGATGGCGCCCCTGCCGTCGCTCTCGATGTTGCCGCCGTCGCCGCCGCTGTCGACGCTCGATGCGGCGGTGTCGTCGTTGGCACCCTTGCCGGGGGCGCCCACGTCGAAAGACGCCATCGCTCGCTCGCGCGCCTACGCGCTGCAGGTGTGGTCGTCGGTGGTCGCCGAGCTCGCCGCCGTCAAAGAGGCCCACGCCGACGGCCGCTACCTGACCTCGGTGTGGACGACGAGGTAAACTTCATCCCGGCTCCGTCGTCGTCGGCAGCCGCACGCGGTGCTCGCCGGTCTTGGCGCGAAAGGCCATCTGCTGCACGGTGATGCCCATCTGGATCCGCGTGTCGCCGAGGATCGACAGACACGCGTCCAACGTCGACGGCGCCGTCCCCAGGCGCTGCACAGCGCGGTCGAAGCGATCACACGACGTCGACGACAGCGATGTCTCCGGCGCCGCTGCGGCGTTGACGCTGAGGGCGCGGTAGTCGTTGGTGGCGACGACGATCCCGTGCTCCATCCTGCGCACAGCGTGGCGGGGGGTGCGCTCGATGACGACGCCCTCGCCGCGCTTCGTGCCGGCCACCGTCAGCAAACAATCACTCGCGATCGTCGTCGACGACAGCACAGCCACCGCGTCGTCGAAGTCGACAGCGCGCTCGAGCACCTGCCGCACCAGCGACACCACGGGGACGGCGACCTCGACGCCGTCTTCGCTGGCGACCGCGTTCAACGACACCGAGAAGCGCCCCGTGGCCATGCCCGACAGCGCGCCGACAAAGCCGGGCCAGCCGACGGTGACGAATTCGCTGCGGTCGCCACCGACGAACCGCGTCGTCAGCGTCGACGTCGACAGCGCGCCGTTCTCCGTCCACCAGTCGAGGTTGCGGGCGTGCAGCGGGCCGTTGTCGTCGTCGACCACGAAGGCGGTGCAGCCCCACAGGGTTTTCAGCGCATCGTAGTAGAGGTTTCCGATCATCACCTGCGCCGGCCCCGTCGACGCCATCGTCGTCGGCACCGTCACCGACATCGTCGGCAGCCACGATCCCGTCGCCTTTGCCGACGGCCACGTCGACGACGCCAACAGCTGCCGCAGCGTCAACCCGGCGCTGCGGCTCGAGGTTCACGTCGACGAGGTGCTCTTCGGCGACGCCCCCGACAACGTCAGCGTCGGCTTCAGCGACAACATCTTTTCAAGTTGGTTGCCTTCGCCCGGCATCAACGCCGTCGACGAGGTGCGCTGGCGCGACGAAGGGCTCGTCACCGGCATGCGCCTCGGCTTCGGGCTGTTCACCGCCGACGAATCAGTCTGGGCCGTGCGCGGCCGCATCTTCTCGGTCGACGACGACGGCGCCATCGTCTTTCAGAGCGGGTCGGGGTGCAGCGAGCAGTCGCCCGACTTCAACAGATCCGTCGACGACCTCGACGCCGCCTTGGCCGCCTGCGCAGCCGACGCCGACGCCAACGCCGCCCTCGACGACGCTGTCCCCATCGTGGCCCTCGCCCAGTGCGCGATCGAACTCGAGCCCTGAACCGTCACGTTGCGGTGCCCGAGCGAGCACACGTCATCGACGTCGGAGCAGCGACCGAGCCTCAGCCATGACGTCAGCGGCCTTGAAGAACGCACCACGGTCCATGTCCGCAGACGCCTCGACGAGCCTCAATGCCTGCGCATCGGTGAAAATTCGTCGTCGTCATCAATGACGGCGCTGCTCAACACCTCGCCCGCAAGATCCGCGAGCGGACGGCCTTCGATTTCAGCGCGCCTCTGCAAACGTGCCAACACTTGCTTCTTCGCTCATGTTGACGACGACGCTGACCATGCCGTCACCGTAGCAAGACAGGCTTTGCGAATCCGGCCGACCGAGCCGGGATGACGGCGCCTTCTTCAACGGTTACTGCTGCTCCATGTTCCGCGCCTTCTCCTCCATCGCCCTCGCCGTCGCCGTCTCCTGCATCGCCGCAGGCTGCTTGCTCGAGCCGCCGGGCGTCGGGCGCGCCGCAGATCCGTCAAAGTCGCAGGGGCCGGCGCCGTGGGGCTCAGCGACGTCGAACGCCGAGTTGGAGAAGAAGGTCGCGCTGCTCAACGACATTCTCGACGGCAAGCTCAACGCCGAGCAGTACGGCGAGCGGCTGAAGCGCGACTGGCCCGAGCTCGACGAGAAACAGCTGAAGAAGTCGCTGGCTGGCGTGAACCAGCTGTTCGACGACCTCAACCAATCCGGCAAAGTCGGCACCAAAATCGAAGCCGGACCGGACCGCGACATGGCCGTCGCCCAGCTCTACTTCTCAGAGCGCCGCTTCATCGAAGCAGCGACGTTGTTGTCGAAGATCCTCGACACGAAGCCGACGTACCCGAACGCGCGCAACCTGCTCGCCCGCTGCTTCTTCTTCCTCGGCAACCGCGATCGCACGATCACCGAGCTGCAGTTTGTGCTCGAGAGCCCCGAGCACCAAAAAGACAAAGACGAGATCCTCGACGCGCTGTTCTTGATGGGCGCCGCCGTCGCCGAGACGCCCGGCATGAGCAGAGAGAACCTGCTCCGCGCCAAGGGCGCGTGGGAGACCTACAAGAAGCTGGCGGATCCGGGTTCGCCGATGCTGGCGCACATCGAAAAGGGCATGCCCGACCTCGAGGCCGGGCTGCGCGGCGAAGGCCCGCTGGCCCAACCCCTCGTCCCCATCGCCAGCGAAGACGGCGGCGACGACGGCAGCGACAGCCGCGGCGCCCTCGGCGGCGCCAAGAACGGCGGCGCACCGGCGCAAGGCGGCGGCGACAACACCGGCGCGCAAGCCGTGCGGCGCGCAGCGTCGTTGCCAGCCGACGCCCCGGCGGTGCTCAAGGCCATCGCCCTCGGCTGGGACGCCCTCGACGCCAAAGACCTCGGCACCGCCGAGACGCAGCTGCAAGAGGCCCTGAAGCTCGAGCCGCAGAACGCCGAGGCCCTCACCGGCATGGGCCGCGTCTTCGTGCAAACCGGACGCATCGAAGAAGCCCTCAAGAGCTTCGGCCAGGCCATCAAGAACGACGACAGCTTCATGCCCGCCTGGCACTACAACGGCATGGCCCACATGATGGCAGGCGATCCGGCGCAGGCCGTGACGTCATGGGAAAAGATCAAGGCCAAAGACCCCGCGTACTTCGCCCGCTTCAACCTCGACAAACGCGTCGAGGTCGCCAAGCGCATGGCGAAGTGACGGTCAGAACGCCGGGTCGAAGAAGTTCAGCAAAGCGACAGTCGCAGGCGTGCCGACGGTGACGAAGTCGTCGCCGCTGATGCTGACGACGTCGTCGTTGCCGGTGACGAGGTCGCTGCCGTGTGCGCTGCCTTCGGCGATGACGAACGACCAACCCACGTGGTTGGCGCTCTCGGCGGCAGCCATCTCGGTGACGTAGTCGGCGCACGCCGGCGGCGCCGGTTCGCACTGCGCGTCGTCCTGGGCCGCCATGAACAGCACGTCGTCGGGATACAGCTCGCCGATCGCGTCAATCTCTTCGGCTGTCGGCGCGAAGTCAGCGCCGCCGCTCAGGTAGACGACCTTCTCGTAGCCGCCAGCACCGTCGACGACGCCGAGGTACTCGTGAAAATCGATGGCTGTGGCCGAAGCCGCGACGACGCCGATGCGGCCGCGCTCGACGAGCTCGGCTTCGACGGCGCCGAGGACGAGGGCATAGGGGTTCTCGCCGTTGAGACCGTCGCTGTTGCCGAGGTCGACCAGGACCGACGCGACGTCGCGCAGGGCCATCGAGCAGGCGACGTCGCTTGGGCTGCGCCAGCTGAGCGGTGAACCGCCGAACTCATGAAAGAACACCACCACGTGGGGCGCCGGCGCGCTGAGCCATCCCTCGGGCAACAGGATGTCGGCGGGAATGTCGCCGTCGCCGTTCGACAGCGTCGTCGACGTCGCCGTGCAATTGCCGCTCTCGACGGGCGCCGGCGCGATCGTGAAGACGGGGCCTTCGCCTTCGCCTTCGCCTTCGCCTTCGGCGGCTTCGACGCATTCGTTGTCGCCGCTGCAGACCTCGCCTTCGCCGCAGTCGTCGAGCACGACGCAGTCGACGCAGGCGTTGTCGGCGCAGATTTGGCCGTCGCAGTCGCCGCTCTCGACGCAGTCGACGCATTCGCCGCTGTCGACATCGCAGACGTTGCCGCAGTCGTCGTCGGAGACGCAGCCGCCGTCGCCCTCGCCTTCAAAGACGCCGGCGAGGGGCGAGTCGACGTCGCCCTCGGTGAAGCCGTTCAACAAACCGCAGCCGCTGGTGCCGACGACAACGCCGGCGACGACGACAACGACGGCAACGACGACGCTCTTGTGATCAACCATCGCCGCCACCCGTCGCCATGAGAATCGCGCCACCTGCCGCGGCGCCGATGCCGACGACCATCGCGGTCGGACCCACGAAGTCGACGGCGTCGACCTTGCTGTTGTTCGAGGTCGGCGAAAGCAGGTCGAAGACGCCGCCGCCGGCCATGACGACGAGCCCGCCGCCGATCAGCCCCCACGTCAGCGCCGGCGATGGACCCGACGACGCAACCGACGAAGACGACACCGGCGCTGGCGTCGTCGCCGCCACCGGCGTCGGCAGCGGCGCCGTCGCGCCGAACAACGGCGCCGCCAGCTCGCGCACGCCCGGACCGAGCTTGGCCG
>JANNAY010001447.1:0-3513 GCA_031384945.1 Deltaproteobacteria bacterium | reverse complement strand
GGTGTCGGTGAGCGCAAAGGCCGCGCCGACCTCGCGCATGCGACGGCCCAGCTCTTCGGGCGACAGCGACGGGTCGAGGGGCACGACGCTGGCGCCGGCGGCGAGGATGCCGAAGAAGGCGATGGCCCACTCGGGCGAGTTCTTGGCGATGAGCGCCACGTGCGTGCCGGGGTGCACGCCGACGTCGGCGAGGCGGTTGGCGCAGGCGTGGGCGCGGCGGCGCAGATCTTTGTACGAGACGCCGTAGAGCTCGGCGGCGACGTCGCTGCCGTCTTTCTTGTGGGCGTGCACCAGGCGCTGCACGGCGACGTTGTTGCCTTCGCGATCGGCGACCTCGTTCAGCAGCGCCACGAGGTCAGAGAAGCGATCTTCGGGGCGCGGGCGCTTGGTGAGCTTGGCCTCGAGGTGCGGGAACACCCACTTGCGCAGTCCCTTGATGTGCACGTCGCCGAAGTAGTGGCGCCACTCGATCTCTTCGACGCGCCACGGCAACAGCGCGCGGTCTTTCTCGACGGTGCGGGCGAAGTCTTGTCGCGTGTTGTCACAACGAAATGCATAGTTGAATTCGTTGATGAACGGCATGAACACGAACATGATCGTGTCGACCGTCTTGATCTGTTTGTGTATCGCGTCGACCTGCTTCTTGGCCGCCCGCGCCAGGGACTTCGCCGGCGTCATCTGCAAGACACCGAGGCCGCTGCTCAGCGCGCCCAGCGCATTGGCATGCATGTGGGCGCCGGTCAGCTCGTAGGTGCGGCGGGTGATGGGCGACGGTCCGAAGCGGGCCAGCGTGCGGTTGACCAGGGGGTTGCCGCGCGTCTTGCCGCGCATCAATTTGCGCTTCGAAAGCGCCACAAGCTCCATCAATCTGTGCATGGTGATGGGGTTGGTGTCGGCGCTGCCGTATTGGTACACCATCGCGTGCGTGCCTTGCAGCAGCGCCGCCATCGACAACAGCGTGCCGAAGCAGACGAGGTCGACGGGAATGATGTCGAGCGTGTTGCCGCGCGCCGTGGGCACGCGAAACAAACCGTTGAGCCCCAGGTAAATAAGCGGCGCGGTGGTGTTGATGCCCTCGTTCCACCCCGGAAAGGGGAACTCGATCGAGCTCTCGACGATGGCGGGGCGGACGATGGTGTAGGGCTGACCGCTGTTGGCGAGCAGCTGCTCGCCGATCGCTTTTGTGTACGTGTACGTGTTGGGCCAGCCCCAGTGCTTGGCCCGCTTCATTCCCATCTCGCCGAGCTCGTCGTCGATCCACTTCGAGCGCTCTTTGGCGATGGCCTGCTGCAAGGGCTCGCCCGTCGTCGGACGGTTCAGCTCGCGCAGGCGGCTCTTGGCGCGGTCGAGAAACTGGCTCTGCAGGTCGGCGTCGCTGACGCGCAGCCGCAGGTGCCGCGCGATCTCCATCCCTTCGCGCAGCTCGCGCTCGGGGTCCCAGCTGGCGCGATCGAGGTGGTCGCAATTGGGAAACGGGAATTCGCGCGGGTCGTCTTCGAAGACGATGCCGGTGCGGCCGCCGGCGACGTAGCAGGTCGAGGTGTGAAGCATCGGCACCGCGGTCTCGGCGGTCGACCCGGGGCGCAGCGCGCGCGCGAGCTCGAGCAGGTTTTGCACGCCGACGACGTTGACCTGCAGGCCCTCGTCGAGCGGCGGGTCGAACGAGACGACGCCGGCGACGTTGCAGATCAGATCAATCTTTTCGTCGATGAGCTTCTTGAGCCATTCACCCTTCACTCCGCCGAGGGGCTCGACGACGTCGCCGGGGATGGGCGTCAATTTGCTGTATAGATCGAGCTTACCGGCCTCGCCAGAAATCGTATAATCGCTGCGGCACGGATCGAGGCACGGCGTCGGCCACACCTCTTGCTCGAAGCGGTCTTTCGAGGTGAGCCCGCCCTTGCCACGCACCATCAAGTAGATGTGCCCGACGTCAGGAAAGCGCTTGAGGATCAAGCTGATCAACACCTTGCCGAGAAAGCCGGTGCCGCCGACGACGACGATCTTCTTGCCCGACAGCTGGGCCGTCACGTCGAGCGGCGGCAGGTTCTCTCTCATGCGCCCCGCTGGCGGCAGCGGTGCGCGCGTGCGCGGCCCAAACGAGCGGCCCGTGGGATCCCAGCGCTTCTTCGTCTTCTTCGTCGTCGACATCGCCTCCGGATTTGCCGTTGCTGTCGTCGTCGTCAACTGCTGCGACGCTGCGAATTTTCCTACGCGGCTCGACGCCACGAGCTTCGCGGGTAGCCTTTGCTGATGCGTCGTTTTCTCTTGCCCTTGCTCAGCGCGTCTCTCTGGGCGTTCGCTTGTCCATCGTCGTCAGAGGGCGAAGGCGAAGGCGAAGAAGGCGAAGGCGAAGGCGAAGAAGGCAAAGGCGAAGAAGGCGAAGGCGAAGCACCCATCGACAACGACTTCGGCTTCACGATCCGCACGCCGTCGACGCACACGCTGCCCTGCGACGACGGCGGCTCGGGCGCCTGCCCCGGCGGCACCTTCGACGCCCCCGACGTCGACTACGTCTGCACCTTCGTCCACGACGACGTCTCTGCCGTGGTCTACCTGCGCGCGACGCCGACGTCGGTTGAGGCCGTGTTCTTTCCGCTGCCGATCTTCGACGACGTCAGCGCCTTCGTCAGTGACGACGGCAGCATCACCGCGGTCGACGGCGGCTACGACTGGGGCGGCAACCACCACAACGACGCCTTCTTCATCGTCGTCGATGGCGTCCGCTACAACTTCAGCCACTCCTCTTTCGGCTTCGGCTTCCGCGCCTGCCAGCCGCCCGACTGCCTGCAGATCGAAGACGGCGACACCTTCGTCGACGGCTGCGGCCCGGACCGCTCCCTTCCCATCGCCTGCGTCGACGTCGCCGACCCGCTGCCGGACTTTCCGACCTCCTTCGAGAAGTGCCTGGGAGACCCGAACAAATGAGAGCCGTCGTCATCCTCCTCGTCCTCGTCGTCGCTGGCTGTCCGGCGCCGCGTCCCGTGCCCGCCGAAGGTGAAGGAGAAGGAGAAGGAGAAGGAGAAGGAGAAGGAGAAGTTGTCGAATTCGCCGAAGTCCTCGACGACACCGGCGACCTCGACGACCTCGAGAACGCCCTTGGCAGCGTCAAATTCCTCGGCGCCAAAGAAGGCGCAGAAGACACAGCACCTGTCGGCGACCGCTGCTTGTTTCAAAACTAACGGTTGTTCCCCGCACATCTTGACTTTCTGAATGCACTGCAAGGCGCCGGCTCGTTCGACGGCGCCCAATACATCGCGCTGGTGATGCGCCGGTCGACGCGGGTCTGGTGGGGCGGCGAGGTCAGCTTCCGCGCGGGCGAGCCGCACCCCATCACGGGGCAGCCGGGGTTTCTCAGTTGGAACGTCTACACCGACGACACGCCGGGCAACCGCTTGACCGCCGACGACATCCGCGAGGGCTTTGCACTCATGACACGGTGCGCGCCGGCGTTCGCGGGACGCCTCGCGTTTCTGGCCCTCTCGTCGGAGCAGCGCGCCACTGCCAGCGCCG
>JANNAY010001436.1:0-5027 GCA_031384945.1 Deltaproteobacteria bacterium | reverse complement strand
CCGCGGTCGTCACGTTGTCGATCATCGCCGTGGGCGCGGCTCCAGGGCACGTCGCGTTGTCGAGACGGCTACGGTGAAAGCCGGAGCGGTGAAGAACTCGGAGCCGGTTCGAGAATTCTAGTGTGTCTTGAAACGCCGACTCAGCGCAACGCCGCGGGCGTCTTTGCCTCTTGAATCATCTTCACTTCGGCGTCGCCGGCGCCCTTCGGCGGCGTGACCGTGACCTTGCGCTCCATCTCCCACTCGGGGACGGGCTGCACGGGCGGGTTGAGCAAATCGACGGCGCCCCAGGCGACGAGGCCGGTGCCGAGGCCCGCGAGCGCGATGCCCGTCAACACCGGCGCGTCGGTGAGGCCGCCGTTGCCGCCGACGAAGGCGCTGCCGGCGATGGCGAGGCCGGCGCCGCCGACGACGACGCCGACCACGCCCTTGGTCCAGCCGCCGATCTGGTTCCATTGGTTGGCGTCGCGCCACTTGTTTTGCCGCACCTCGAGGTTGGCCTCGGCGATGGCGCGCAGGATGCGCAGCTGGGCGTCGACCTTGGTCGTGCCACCCGCCGACACGGGAACGTCGACGTCGACGGTCTCATAGTCGTTGCGGGTGATGCGCACGGTGTGACGGCCGACGGCGACGTTCTCGATGCGCGTGGGGGTGGTGCCGACGGGTTGTCCCCCGACGAGGATCGCCGCGCCGCGCGGGTCGGTTGAGAACTCGATGCTGCCCGACGATCCGCTGAAGTTTGCCGCCGCCACCGTCGACTTCTGCGACGACGCTTTTGCCAACAGCTCGACCGAGAGGCGCTTGGTCGCCTTCATCAGCTCGGCCTCGTCTTTCTTCACCTCGGCCTGCACGCGTCCGATGGGCTCGAGGCTCTTGGCGTCGATCTCGGCGAGCGAGAGCAGGTAGACGTCGCCGACAAGGTCGAGGGTGCCAGAGATGATGCGCGAGGCGTCGAGGGCGGCGCCGACCTCGGCGAGGCACTTGCTGTCGTCGCAGCCGGCCTGCTGGCGCGAAGCCTCCCAATCGAGGGCCCGGCGCAGGTCTTCGGGGCCGATGACGATGCGGTGGGCGTCGGTGGCGTAGACGCCGAGGGCGACGTCGGAGAGGGCGTGGGCGAGGTCGGTGTCTTTGACGCCGCGGCGGGCGGCGATGCCCATGACGACGGTGCGCAGCCGGTCGTCAGCGGGCGCCGCGGTCTGCGCCGAGGCGGTCTCAGCGCCCAACGAACCGGCGGTGACGACGAGAAGCAGCGCGGGGATAAAGCAACGCGAAATCATGCCGGTGATAAGACCCCAGACGCGGGCGCGGCGCAAACAACGGGGGTGATCAGATGGAGACGACGACGACGACGACGACGACGACGACGACGACGCCTGCGACGCCCACCACGGAAGATGCGCTGCCGCCGCTGCCGAAGCCGCCGCTGTATTGGAGCGAGCGCGTCGCCGACGAAGCTGTCGTCGCAGCCGTCGCCGCCGCGCATTCGTTGTCGCCATCGATCGCGCGGGTGTTGGTGAACCGCGGCGTGGCGTCGGCCGACGACGCCAACCGCTACTTGAATCCCGCGCTGAAAGACCTGCCCGATCCGTTGCGGCTGGCCGGCATCGACGCCGCCCTCGACCGCATCGTCTTCGCCATCGACCGCGCCGAAGGCATCGGCGTCTTCGGCGACTACGACGTCGACGGCGTGACGTCGACGACGCTGCTGACCGATTTTCTCGAGCGCCTCAACGCCAACGTCATCTGCACGATCCCCGACCGCATGACCGAGGGCTACGGCATGTCAAAGGCCGGCGTCGACCGGCTGATCGATGGCGGCTGCAAGCTGATCATCACCGTCGACTGTGGTGTGACGAACCACGAAGAGATCTTGTACGCACAATCCCGCGGCGCCGACGTCGTCGTCGTCGACCACCACACCGTGCCTGTTGAGTTGCCCAAGGCCGTAGCGGTGATCAACCCGCACCGCAAAGACTGCACGCGCGGCAGCGAAATGTTGTGCGCCGTCGGCGTGACCTTCAACCTCGCGATGGCCATCCGCCGCCGCTTGCGCGATCGCGGATATTTCTCGGCCACGCGCCCCGAGCCCGATTTGAAAGAGGCCCTCGACCTCGTCGCCCTCGGCACCGTCGCCGACGTCGTGCCGCTGGTGGGCGAGAACCGCGTGCTGGTGCATGGCGGTTTGAAGATGCTGCGCATGGGCAAACGCGCGGGCATGCGCGCGCTCTTGCAGGTCGCTGGCGTCAACGGCCTCGACGTCGCGGCCTCTGATTTGGGCTTTCAGTTGGGTCCGCGCATCAACGCCGCTGGACGCCTCGGCGACGCGATGCAGGGCGTGAAGCTGTTGAAGAGCGAGGGCGAAGCCGCCGCGCAATTGGCCGCCGTCCTCGACGCCGAGAACCGATCGCGGCGCGACATCGAGAAGAAGATCGTTGAAGACGCGATCCGCCAAGTCGAGCAGTCGGCGCTCTTGCGCAGCGCCAAAGCCATCGTCGTCGCCGACGACAGCTGGCACCCCGGCGTCGTCGGCATCGTCGCCTCGCGCCTCGTCGATCGCTTCGGTCGCCCCGCCGTCGTCATCGGGCAGGGCGGTCGCGGCAGTGGACGCAGCATCGAGCGCTACCACCTCTACGACGGCCTCCGCGCCGTCAAAGCCGAGATCGGCGACGCCCTCGCCGGCTTCGGCGGACACGCCCACGCGGCTGGCGTGCGCGTGGCGGCCGGCGGCATCGATCGCTTTCGCGATGCGCTGCTGAACCACGCCGACGCCGCGTTGTCGCCGACAGATTTGCGCAAGGTCGCCGTGCACGATGGTCTTCTGCCCGGCGACGAATTGAGCTTCGCCTTCATCAAGGGCCTGCAAAGCGCCGCGCCCTTCGGACGCAAGAACCCCGAGCCGCTCTTTCTCTTGCCGAACGTCCGCCTGCGCGGCGTGCGCGAGATCGGCAACGGACATCTGAAGGCGACCATCGATCCAGCGTCGTTGGCGTCGCCCTCGGGCAAGCGTCCGCCGGGCCTCGTCGAGGTCATCTGCTTCTCGGCCATCGACCGCATCGCGCTGTGGAACGAGCCTGTCGACCTGCTCGGCACGCCCGACCTCAACGAGTGGCAGGGCCGCGTGACGCTGCAGCTGCGCGTGCGCGACTTTCGTCCGGCGGGTTCGACGGCGCCGACCACCGAGACCGCAGAGACGTCGACGTCGACGCTGACGGGGGCCGCGTGACCCCCGCCGCGGCGCTGCTGTTCACCATCTTGTTCGTCGCCGACGAATCCTCGGGCAACCCGGCCCAGCCGCCCTGCAGCGTCGTCGTCGAAGTCGTCGAAGACGCCGGCGGCCGCCATGTCGACGTCGTCGTCGTCCGCGGCGCTGCTTCGCCGCAGCCGGGCGTGACGGCGTCGTTGTCGGGTCCAAAGGCCGAAGGATCGCGTCGTCTGCGCGACTGGCCGTTGCCACCGCCCGGGGCGAGCTTCACCCCCGCCGTCGATGGCGTCGTCGTCACCATCGACGACGTCGGCGACTGGCAGCCGCCCGTCGTGCCGGTCGATCCGAAGGCGAAGAAGCCGCCGACGTCGACGGCGCAGGCGAACGCGCCGGATCTGCCGGTGGCGTCAGAGCGGGCGCTGCGGCTGTTCTTGCCCACCATCGTCGACGAGAAGCCGGTGCCCGCCTCGCTGCACGGCTCGCACACGCGGATCGCGGGCCAGGCCGTCGTCGTGCAACGCAAGGTGCCGGTGCTCGCCTTGTCACTGTCTACCGGCGAGGCCGACGGCGGCGCAGCGGTCATCGCCGACGAAGGGGCGGGCGGCTGCGCACCCATTCCCTTCACCGTCGTGCAGGGGCTGACGAAGTTGACGTCGACAGCGGTGACCTGCGCCGGTCCGTTGGCGGTGAGCGCGGCCACGGGCAAGCGCTTCTTCGACAAAGCCGACAAAGACAAAGACGCCGTCGGTGTCGTCGTGCGCCGCGTGAAGTAGACACTGTCAGGTCACCGGCCCAGACGAGCGGCGCCAACGACGCCAAAGCCGGGGTTTCGGCGATAGTCACTGCCATGCCCGTTTCGAACGATCCCGCCGCGCTGCGCCAGTCGCTTCTCAACGCCCTTTACGACCCGAACCGCACGTCTGGACAGTCGAAGGGCCTCAGCGGTAACGACGTCGACAAGCTCGTCAAAGAGATCAAAAAAGACGGCGTCACCGACGTCGAAGTCAAAGCCGTCGTCGACACCCTCGTCGACGCGCTGAAGTCGGGCTTCGACACGTCGAAGACCAAAGACATCGCGAGCATGGGCAAGCTGCTCGACACCCTCGACAAGCTCAAGCCCGGCGTCATCGCCGACAAGGCCGCGTTCACGCAGAACGGCTCGACGTCGTGGCTCTCGCTCTTGCAGGCCCGCGCCTCGGGCGGCACCGCGCCGAGTCCGCCGCCGCCGCCGCCGCCGGGTGGTCCGGCGGGGCCGTCGCTGCCGACGCCGAGCGCCCCGACGGGGCCGACGACGCCTTCGGGGCCGACGGGCACGGTGAGCAACCTCGCGGCGAAGGGCTTCGACGGCACAGCGCTGGGCGTGTCGAGCACGGGCGACTTCGTCGTCGACGGCAAGGCGCAGAGCTTCGATCTGAAGACGACGACTGACGCGAGGCCGCTGCTGGCGCTGTTGAAGCCGTCGCAGCTGTCGTCGTTGGACGCGACGTCGAAGGCGGCGTTGGCGACCA
This sequence comes from Deltaproteobacteria bacterium, assembly GCA_031384945.1. Classification (GTDB taxonomy): domain Bacteria; phylum Myxococcota; class UBA727; order UBA727; family VGSZ01; genus VGSZ01. Next base: position 317 of record JANNAY010001436.1, on the reverse strand, counting down.
AACTCGTCGACGCCCTCGGCGCGGGACTTCCGATCGCCGCTGACAAGCCGCCGAAGCTGCAGGCGTGCATCGCCTCGATGGCCGCGCTGGGCGCCCTCGCCGAGCTCGGCGGGTCGTTGACGTCGGCGCAGGCCGACAAGCTGGCGTCGCTGTCGACGAAGACGCCGTCGCTGATGCAAGAGGCGCTGCTGCGCAAGGCGTTGTCTTTGGCGCCGCAGACGCCCGCGACGACGGCGGCGTTGTCGGCGGCCAAGGCCAAAGACACCACCGACAAGGTCGACGGCGAGGCCGACAACCTGTTGAAGGCCTACGACACC
>JANNAY010001435.1:0-2413 GCA_031384945.1 Deltaproteobacteria bacterium | reverse complement strand
GCCGCGCGGGCCAGCGAAGGCGACGACGTCGTGGGCTTTGACGTCGTCGGGTGCGCGCGGCGTGCCGCGGCGGGCGAGGTCGGCGGGGCTGGCGACGATGACGAAGCGCAAGGTGCCGAGCTTCTTGGCGACGAGGCGGTCGTCGCCGATGTCGCCGAGGCGCACAGCGACGTCGACGTCGTCTTCGTTGGCCAAGAAACGGGCGTGCCGATCTGAGAACGCGATGCGCGGACGCAGCAGCGGGTGCTGCGCGCACAGTGATGTCACCGCCGTCAGCACCGGCGCGGTCAGCACCGGCGACACGTGCACGACCAGCTCGCCTTGCGGCTCGGTGCGGGCAAGGTCGACGACGGCGCGCGCGGCGGCGACCTCGACGAGGGCGCCCTTGAAGCGAGCGAACACGTCGTGGCCGACGCGGGTGATGGTCAGCGAACGCGTGGTGCGCTCGATCAGCTGGGCGCCGAGGTGCTCTTCGAGCTTCTGCACCGACTTCGACACCGCTGCCGTCGTCACCGCCAACTTCTGCGCCGCTCGTTTGAAGCTCTGCTCTTCGCAGACGGCGACGAACGCGGGCAGGTACGGCAGCAAGTCAGCGTTCGGCTTCATCGGCCGATTATCAACCTGGAGGAAACAAAGTGTCACGCGCCAGCCACGTCCTGATGGGCGACGCCGCGCGACGATCGGGCGTAGGCTTCATCAAAGACCCACAAGAGGAGCTCTCTATGAAGATCGCAGTCTTTGGCAGTGGCGACGTTGGACAAACCATTGGCACCAAGCTGGTGTCGCTCGGACATGAGGTGCAGCTGGCCGGTCGCGAGGCGAAGAACGAGAAGACCGAGAAGTGGGCCAGCGAGAACGGCAAGGGCGCCAGCGCCGGCGCCTACAAAGACGCCGCCGCCTTTGCCGACGTCGTCTTCCTCTGCGTCGCTGGCAGCGGCGCCGTGCCCGCGGTCGAAGCCGCCGGCGCCGCCCTCGACGGCAAGGTCGTCGTCGACATCACCAACCCCCTCGACTTCAGCAAGGGCTTTCCTCCCTCGCTCACCGTCGGCAACACCGACTCGCTCGCTGAGACCATCCAGCGCGCCGCACCGAAGGCGCGCGTCGTAAAGACGCTCAACACTGTGAACTGCAAGTTGATGGTCGATGCCAAGAGCCTTGCCGCCGGCGAGTCGACGATGTTCTTGTGCGGCAACGATGCTGCCGCCAAAGAGCAAGTGCTCGGATCGTTCTTGCAGCCCTTCGGCTGGACCGACGTCATCGACCTTGGCGCCCTCGACAACGCCCGCGCCGTCGAGGCCTACGTCACCCTCTGGGCCCGGCTCTATGGCTTCGTGAAGACGCCGACCTTCAACATCAAGGTGGTTCGTTAGTCACCGATGACACTTGAGCTTGTCGCGACGACGTCGCTAGAGTCGTCGTCGTGGTCTCTGACGAGCTTCCGGGCTTCTTCGATCTCTATGGCTGGCGCTACGAGCGCCGCGAGCCCTCGGTGTTTCGCACCGGGTTCGCTGGCGACGCGGGCTCGTGGGACATCTGGGTAAAGGTTACCGACACCCTCGTCGTCTTTTTGATTTCGCCCTACGTGCCGCGCGACACCGAGACCCACCCCGGTCCGGTGTTGTTGCGGGCGTTGTTGGCAGCCAACCATGAGCTCAACCTCGCCAAGCTCGGCATCGACGACGACCATGACATCTGCTTGTCCGTCGAGATGCCCGCCGAGGCCTTTGCCTACACGCACTTCTCAGACGCGCTGACGGCGCTGGCCCACTACGCCGACGAATTCAAAGTCCGCACCGACGACGCTGTCGCCGCCGACGTCCGCGAGATGAAAGATCGGCTCGGTGTGATGTGACCGAGCACGAAGAGCCGGGGCACACCTCAGCCGCCGAAGTCGCCCGCTTCTTTCGCCGCTATGGGTGGACCTTCGACCGCCTCGACGAAGACACCTTTCGCACGAGCTTTCGCGGCAAAAACGCGGCCTTTGTCGCCCTCGTGCGCGTCACCGAGCATTGGGTGGTCTTCACCATCAATCCGTTTGTCAAAGCGCCCGACTCGGGCTTTGGCCCGGTCGCCTTGAAGCTGCTCGCCTGCGCGAACCAGCAAGCGAGCCTGGTGAAGCTGGGCCTCGACGACGACGGCGACGCCTTTATCAACGTCGAGCTGCCGGCCGAGGGCTTCGCCTATCCGCAGTTCGCCGCAGCGTTGACGGGTTTGACCCATTCGGCCGACACGCTTTTGTTGACGATCCTGCAGGCCGCCGTCGTCGATGACCGCAACGTCGCCTGAGAGAAAGACCATGCAAAAATTGATCGCCGCTGCGGGCTTCGCGCTCCTCACACTTCCGCTGGCATCGTGCGGCGGTGCGCCCGAGCGACAAGAGTGGGTGAACGGCTTCTCGACCGACGGCGAAGAT
>JANNAY010001431.1:0-5234 GCA_031384945.1 Deltaproteobacteria bacterium | reverse complement strand
GGGCGGCGAGGTGACCCGCACGTTCTGCACCGCCAGCGACCTGATGTTGGCCTCTGAGAACGGCGACACCTTCGACATTCAGACGATCGCCGACACCTCTGACACCGGCGTCACCTGCCGCGGCGACGCTGGCGGCGACCCCTACTGCAACCGCGGCGAGGTGGTTGGCCTCTATCCGGCCATCTCGGTCAAGGGCAACGACGTCGTCATCAGCTACATGGACACGCACTTCGGCTTCGGCGAAGACGACATCTCACAGACCGACCTCGAGCTCGCCCGCGGCACCGTCGGCGGCAGCTTTTCGCTCTTCTCGGTCAACATGGAGAGCGGCGCCGGCTACTACGACGGCATCTCTCTCAACGACGACGGCGACGCGGTCATCGGCCACAGCGTCACCGCCAACAACGCCTTTGACGACGGCAACGGCGGCAGCTTCGTCGTCGAAGACGGCATCTACGCCGAGGTCGTCGACAGCGCCGGCGCCGTCCTCCACGAGAGCGTGCTCTTGCCGGGCGTCGTGACCGCGTCGCGCGTGTCCACCGCGTCGTTCGCGGGCGAGCTGTTCGTCGTTGTGCACAACCGCTCGAACGAGCAGCTGCTCTTGTTCAACAGCGTCGACGGCGGCGCCAACTGGACGCCCTCGCCCATCGAACAGCTCGGCCGCACCGGCCGCGACCCCAACCTGCTGTTCACCGACGACGGCCGGTTGGTGGCCGTCTACGGACACTGCCGCGACAACACGAACCAAGACGGCTGCGCCGCCGACAAAGACGGCGTGCGCCTCTCGCTGCGCAAAGACAGCGGCGGCTTCACCAAGTTCACCGTCGACGGCGACAGCGAAGACCTCGAAGGCATCGGCGTCGACGCCGCCCGCGCCGCCGACGACCAGATCGTCACCGTCTCTCTCAACGCTTCTCAGAACCGCTTGACCGTCCACCGGATCCAGGTGAATTGATGCGCCTCGTTTCTTGTAGTCTCATTGTTGCCTGTTGCTCGATCGGTTGCGCCGAGCCCAACACACTGACCGGATCGATCGAGCAGAGCCATGACCTGACGTTCGACTCGGTGTCGCTGCGGCTGCTGACGGACCAGAAGGTCTACCAGCTCGAATACCGCCTGGCCCTCGAGGCTGGCGGCAACGACATTGTCGCCAAGCTCGTCTTCGAGCAACCCGAAGGCGGCGCCGCGGCTGGCGACGACCTCGACCTCTTGACGCTCAATGCCAAGGTCGAGCGCATCACCACGGCCAACGATCCCTTCCCTGAAGACCTCGAGAAGGCCAACGCCACCTTCACGGCCGGCGGCAACGAGGCCGACGACCAGACCACCGGTGAGTTCGCCTCAACGTTTGGCAATGGAAAGACGTTGAATGGCACCTTCGACATTCCTCTGGAAGTCGAGGCTTTCTAGGTCTTATTCGACGTTGTTTTGCAGCACGAAGCTGAGCAGCCGATCATCGGGGCAGCGCAGCTCGACGACGCAGCGGTAGAGCGGTGGGTCGGCGCTGGCTCTGACAAAGACGCGCTCAATGACGCGGGCGCCGTCGTGGCCTTTGACGACGCCGAGTCGGTCGTCGCCGGCGCTGTGCCACTCAAGAGGCGCGAGGGTGAGCGCGCAGTTGCTGTCGATGACGGTGGGCTCGTCGACGTGCACGACGGCGCTGTTGACATGGACGAGGCGCAGCCGTCCGTTCGGCGCCACCGGCAGGGCCCAATAAAAGTCGTAGAGGGCGCCGAGCTCGAAGCGCAGGTCGAGCAGGTCGCCGTGCTGGTCAAACTCGAGCGCGAAGGTGTCGAAGTCGTAGCCCTCGACGGGGTGGAGTCCTGGCGGCGGCTTCAGGTCGATCGTCGTCGTGACGGCGCGTTCTTCTTGCACGACTTTGTTCACATCTTGACCCACGACTTTGCTCACAACGCCAGCATACTGGGGCGCGCACCGGCGGCGTCCTAGGCTCGCCGCAGTGCGTGCCTTCTTCGTCTTCGCGGTCTTCGCGCTCTTTGCCGTCAGCGCCGCCCGCGCCGCCGACGACGATGCCGATGCTGACCGCGCCTCGCTCGCCGGCGACTGGCGCTTTCACGTCGTCGAAGACGGCGACGTCGACGACGACCGCTACGCCGGCAACGACGTCGACGTCAGCGGATGGCAGACGCTGTCCGTGCCCGGCAAATTCGTCGACGCCGGCTACCCGAACCTCGCGGGCGTCGTGTGGATGAGAAAGACCGTCGACGTCGACCGCTACGCCCGCGGCTTCGTCGCAGCCCTCGGCCCCGCCGTCGACAGCGTCGAGGTCTGGGCTGACGGCGTGCTCATTGGCAAGAACGGCGGCAAAGGCCACCACGGGCGCATCGCGCCGATGGTCTACGACCTGCCCGACGACGTGATCAGCGACGGCAAGGTCACCATCACGCTGCGCATCTGGGAGAACGCCGACAACGCGCCGTCGTACGCCAACCACGCCGAGCTGATGGCGGGCACCTGGGCTGTCGGCGAGGGCGCAGCGCTGCGCGCGCAAGTGCAGGTCGAACAGCTGCGGCGGCAGTTCGCTGGCTTCGTGCCCAACGTGGTCGCCGCGCTGTTGATCGTGCTGGCCGGCCTCGGCTCGCTGGTGCTCTTCGTGCTGCGACGCCAGATCCGCGAGTACTTCTGGTTTGCGCTCTTCGGCCTGCTTTTTGGTTACTCACAAATCTGTTGGGCCATGCGTGATTATGGACTAATGGAAGACTACTGGCTGCTCATGCGCGGCGCCCGCTGGGCGATGATGAGCGGCATCGCGTTTCTCGTGTACTTCGTCGCAGTCTTCTTGAACGTGAAGCGCATCCGGCCCTTGCAGGCGCTGGTGGCCTTCTACGTCGTCTTCAACTTCTTGCCGGTGCTCTACAGCCCGTTCTTTCGAGTCGTCGTCGTGGTCGACAAGCCGATCATGCTGGTGTTGGCGGTGCTCGCCTTTGTCTTCGCCGTGCCAGCGGCGGTGCGCAACGCCCCCGACGCCCGCGCCATGCTCACCGGCTTGCTGTTGGCCATCTCGGCCGGCTTCATGTTCTTCGCCGAGGCCCTCGGGGTGAGCTTGCCCTTTAAACTGACCTCATTCATGGCGTTCACCATGACAATTTTGTCGTTCAGCATGCTGGGTGTCATGATGATCCGGTTCGCGCGGGTCTACCGCGAGCTCGATCAGAAGAACGCCGACCTCGTGCGCATGGACGAGCTGAAGAACGAGTTCATGGCCAACACCAGCCACGAGCTGCGCACGCCGCTGCACGGCATCATCGGCCTCGCCGAGAGCCTGCGCGACGGCGCCACCGGGCGCCTGCCCGACGCCACCCGCCAGAACCTCGCCATGATCATGCAGAGCGGACGACGCCTCGCCGCCCTCGTCGACGACATCCTCGACTTCGCCAAGCTGCGCCACAAAGGCATCGAGCTGCGCACCCGCGCCGTCGATGTGCACGCCGTCGTCGACGTCGTGCTCGCCGTCACCGCGCCGCTGTTGAAGGGCAAGCCGCTGACGCTCATCAACCGCGTGGGCGACGATGTCAGGGCCGCCGCCGACGAAGACCGCTTGCAACAGATCTTGCTCAATCTTGTCGGCAACGCCGTGAAGTTCACCGCCAAAGGCGAGGTCGTCGTCGACGCCGTCGTTGCCAAAGATGACGGCGGCGACCACGTCGACATCCGCGTCAGCGACACCGGCATCGGCATCGCCGCAGACAAACTCGCCCGCATCTTTGAGAGCTTCGAGCAGGGCGATGGCTCGACCGAGCGCACTTTTGGCGGCACGGGCCTTGGCCTGGCCGTCGCCAAGAAGTTGGTCGAGCTGCATGGCGGCACCTTGAGCGTGACGTCGTCATTGGGGGTTGGGTCGACCTTCACGGTGCGGCTGCCGTTGGCGTCGGCCGAGCTGCGCGCGTCAACAACGGCCTCGAGCGCCGAGCGTGAGCAGAGCGGACCCGTGGCCCTCGCGCACACGCCGTTTGCGAAGAGCGGGGCGCAGGGGCTGACCATCGCCGACAGCGCCTCATTCGACGCCGCCCTGGCCGACGCCGCCGTACCCGTCGATGTCGACCCCGACCCGTACCGCCGTGAAAAGACCGCCCACAAGGCCGGCCGCTTCGTCATCCTGGTGGTCGACGACGAGCCGGTGAACTTGCAGGTGCTCGAGAACTTCTTGCGCCTCGAAGACTTCGAGGTCGTGCGCGCCAACGGCGGCGCTGAGGCCCTCGAGCTGCTCGAGAAGGGCATGGTGCCTGACGCCGTGTTGCTCGACGTCATGATGCCGAAGATCAGCGGCTATGAAGTGGCGCGGCGCATCAGAGAGAACGACAGGCTGCGCTTGCCGCTCGTGCTGCTCACCGCCAAAAACCGCGAAGAAGACGTCGTCGAAGGCCTCGCCACCGGCGCCAACGACTTCATCATGAAACCCTTCAAGAAGAGCGAAATTGTTGCACGGCTGCGCACCCACCTGCGCCTGAGCAAGTTCGACGACGCCTCGCGGCGCTTCGTGCCCTTTCCCTTTCTCGAGCTGCTGGAGAAGAAGTCGCTCGTCGACGTTCGCCTTGGCGAAGGCGTCGAGCGCACCATGAGCGTGCTGTTCGCCGACATCCGCGGCTTCACGACCATCAGCGAGAAGCTCGGGCCGAAGAACATTTTCACGACGATCAACCGGTATTTGAGTCACATTCAGCCGGCGATTCATCGCAATCATGGATTTATCAACCAGGTCTACGGCGACGGCATCATGGCGCTGTTCGCGCAGTCGCCCGTCGACGCTGTCGCGGCTGCTGTGGCGATGCACCTCGAGCTGTCGCACTTCAACGATGAGCAGATGAAGGCGCAGGGTCCGCCGTTTCGCATCGGCATCGGCGTGAACACCGGGTCGCTGGTGCTGGGCACCTTTGGCGACAGCGAGCGCATGTCGGTCGGCGTCATCTCTGACGCCGTCAATCTCGCGGCGCGCATCGAGGGCATGACCAAGATGTATGGCGCGCGGTTGCTGATCAGCGAGGCGACGGCGCAGACGCTGCCCGACGGCGCGTTCTTGCTGCGCGAGGTCGATCGCGTGGTGGCCAAGGGCAAGCAGACGGCCACCGCCATCTTCGAGGTCCTCGACGCCGACGACGTCGTCGTGCGCGACGCCAAGAAGAAGAACCTCGCGCGCTTTCAGAAGGGCATAGCCCGCTACCGCGGCGCCGACTTCAAAGGCGCCCTCGACGAATTCGCCGCCTGCGTCGAAGGCG
>JANNAY010001385.1:0-2455 GCA_031384945.1 Deltaproteobacteria bacterium | reverse complement strand
CGGCCGCCCTGCCGTTGGTGGCGGCGGGTGGTGTTTCGTCGTCGTCAACGTGACGAGACGGTTTCGAAACATAACGGCGACCGTGTCCGCGGACCAGCCCGAGACAGCAACAACCGAAGCAACCGTGCGATTCGCGTGGTCAACCGGTCAGGCTTCTTGCGCGCGCGCCCGCAGCAGCCCGGCCCATTTGAAGCCCGCAGCGCCGAGGATGACGGCGACGCTGCACAACAAAACCACGGTGACCCCCGTGCAGGCGCGGCCGATCGTGGCGGTCGCCGGCACGTCGATCATCGGCACATAGATCTCGATGAGCGCCCGGACGCCAGCCCACAACGTGGTTGTGCCGACGAAGAGCAGCGGCAAGCCGGTGACCAGCGCGTAGCGCTTCTTCTTCGCCTCTTTCAGCAGCAGCGTCGTGCCGACGACGAGGGCGACGGCTGCCAACAGCTGGTTGGCGATGCCGAACATCGGCCAGATCGTCGCGATGCTGCCCGACGAAATGAGCCACGACCAGGCGAGCACGACGATGAGCGTCGAGAGCGCGGCGCCGGGCACCCAAGCGGTGTCACCCCATTTGCGCACCGCTGGAATGCGCGATCTAGACACCATTTCTTGCAACACAAACCGCGCCACGCGGGTGCCGGTGTCGATGGTGGTCAAGATAAAAAGTGCCTCGAACATAATGGCGAAATGATACCAATACGAAATCAGCGAATTCATGCCCGGCAAGCGAGAGAAGACGCGGGCCATGCCGACGGCGAGGCTGACGGCGCCGCCGGTGCGGGCAGCGACAACTTCGTCGGCGGCTTCTGACAGGCGCGGCAGGTCGTCGACGGCGTCGCCGAGGCGGGCGATGTCTGCGGTGCTGATCTCGCTCGCGTGGGGGTCGCCGGCGTCGACGTGAAAACCGAGGTGCGCGAGCGCTGGGTTCGACAGCCGCAGCACCTGCGACAGCTTCACCTTCGTCGACGCGAGCGAGGCTGTCGTCTGCCCGTCTTTCAAGCCGAGCCGCGCGCGATCAGCGGGGGTCAGCACCTCCTCGAGCGACGCCAGCTGCGACTTGTTGGTCGCGAGGCCGCCGACGACGACGACGACGGGGTCGGTGTTGATGGCGAAGTAGTCGGCGGGCGGCAGCGCCGTGGCGGCGAGCAGCGCGGTGATGCCGACGAGGCCCTCCATCAACATCGCGCCGTAGCCGATGGCGCGGCAGTCGGATTCTTTGTCGATCATCTTGGGCGTTGTTCCTGAACCCACAAGACTGTGAAACCCCGAGATGGCCCCGCAGGCGATCGTGATGAACACGAAAGGAAACAGCGAGCCCTTCACCACCGGCAAGAAGGTCTGCTCGCCCACGTGCACCGCCGCGCCTGCGCCGGTGATGACGTCGTTGAACATCGGCATCTCGATGAGCGGATTGACAATGCAGATGCCGCCGACGAGCATGAGGATCGTACCAATTTTGAGATATGACGAGAGATAGTCCCGCGGACACAACAGCATCCACACGGGCAAGACCGACGCGACGAACCCATAGGCAGCGATGGCGACCGTGATCTGGTTTTCACTCAACAACAGCATCTGACCGAACGCCGAGTCCTGCACCTGCTTCCCGAAGACGACGGCGAGCAGCAAGACGGCGACGCCGACGACGGTGGCTTCGCGAATGCCGCGCACGCTGCCGCCGCGCACCTTGTAGATCCAGCCGCCCATCGCGAACGCCAGCGGGATCGACACGCCGATGGCGAAGACGCCCCAGGCGCTCTCGGCGAGGGCACCGACGACGACGCGGCCGAGGCCGGCGAGGGCGACGACGACGATGAAGAAGATGGCGACGCCGGCGACGAAGCCCGGCACCGGCCCCAATTCTTCGCGCGCGATCTCAGCGAGCGACCGGCCGCCGCGCCGCACCGACGACGTCAAGACGACGAGGTCGTGCACCGCGCCGCCGAGGCAGACGCCGACGAGAATCCACAAGTACCCGGGCAAAAACCCGAACTGCGCCGCGAGCACCGGACCCACCAACGGCCCTGCCCCGGTGATGGCGGCGAAGTGGTGGCCGAACAGCACCCACTTGTTGGTGGGGTGAAAGTTCTGCCCGTCGTTCTTCTCGTGCGCCGGCGTGCGCCGCGCGTCGTCGAGCGCCAGCACCCGGGCGGCGATGAAGGCGCTGTAGTAGCGCCAGGCGATGGCGAGGGTGCAGAGCGCACCGACCATGAACCAGAGAGCATGCATGCCGAAAGCGTCGTCGTCGGCGCCGTCGTCGTCAACGCTCGCACCCTGTTGCTGCTCTCCTGCTCCTCTCCTCCTACCCGTAGCGGCCGAAGCGCTTGAGCAAAGCGACGATGTCTGAGCCGCGCCCACGGGCCCACGGGGAGGAGCGGCTGGGGGAGGCTGGGGTGCCTCGCGCCGCGCGGCCCGATCGGGGACCGATCCTGCGCGCTCGACTCGGCCTCTG
>JANNAY010000482.1:0-6215 GCA_031384945.1 Deltaproteobacteria bacterium | reverse complement strand
GGCAGCACTCGTCATCGACGGAGATGTCGCTGCGGCAGGCGTCGCCGGGCAGCATGAATTCTCCCCAGCCGACGAAGCCTTCGGCCGAGCCGTCGCCGTCGACGGTCCCGTGGACGGTGACGCCGACGTCGGGGGCGGCGCAGCCAACGACGGCGCCGACAGCGACGAGCGAGAATGAGAGTGAGAGTGAGAGTGAGAGTGAGCGTCGGGGCAGAGACTTCATGCGTGAACTCCAACGGCGCTGTTGCCGCTCTTCCCTTCGGAAGCGTGGGAGCTCAGATCGCGCGCGCGCGGCGTGTGCGCAGACTCACAAGTAGAGGCCGAGCTGCAGCCGCCCGCCGACCGCACCCTTGACGCTGCTGCCGATGAGCCACAGCGAACTTTCGACGCCAGCGTCGACGAACCAGCGGTCGAGAAAGGGCAGCTGGGCGCCGACGCCAGCGCCGACGACGGGGCCGATGACGACGCCGAGACCATCGCCGTTGCCGGCGTAGTTGCGGATGGTGAGCTCGGTGAGCCCTTGCAGGCCGAGAAAGGCGTCGACGCCGAGGGTCACGCCAGGCAGGTCGACGACGGGGCCGGCGGCGACCACGAGGCGACCCGACGCGTAGTGGCGATCGATGGTGATCACCCGCCCGGGTACGACCGGAGAATCGCCGTCACGGCCGTAGCCGAGGTCGAGGCGCGGCGTGACGGTCACGAGGGCCAGAGCGACCGGCACGGCCACCGAGAGGCTCGAGAGCGACGCCAGGTCGCCGTAGCCAATGACGCTGCCGCCGACGCCGACGCCGACGACGACGCCAGAGTCGCTCCCGCCCTTGCGCACGAGTCGGGCGTAGCTCGAAGAGGTGAAGTCGTTGAGGTCGACGACGGCGGCGGCGCCTTCTTCGACGACGACAGCGCCTTCGTAGACGGCGTCTCGGGCGCGGACGACGACGTCGTAGACGCCGGGGTCGACGGCGACGCTGCGGCCGACGTCGCCGCGGGCGACCTCGACGACGACGTGGCCGCCGTCGAAGACGATGACGTCGACGTCGCTGGGCACCAACAGCTGCGATCGCGCGCCAGAGAAGTCGGCGAGCACGACGTCTTTGCGGCCGCGCAGCTCATAGCGAAACGTCGGGTGCTGCACGGTGGCTGCGGCCGTCGAGCGGCGCACGGTTTGCGCAAAGGCGTGGCGATAGGCCTCGTCGAGGGTGACGCGCTGATCGCCGTCGTCGTCGGCGGCGCCGCGCAGGCCGGCGACGAAGGCGTGGGTGAAGAACGATCCCTGCAGCTCGTCGCTCTCGGCTGCGTCTTCGTTGGCCGTCGACGCTGTCAGCACGGCATAGCCGGCGGCGGCGAGCTCGTCGTCGCCGTCGCCCTTGACGCGCGTGAGCGTGCCGGCGCGGCAGGCGTCGAGCACCAACACCCGCACGGTGGCGCCGCTGTTGCGCATCTTCTCGTCGAGCACGGCGAGGGGCAGGGCGCTCGCGCCGAGGTGCAGCGACGTCGGATCGGCGTGTCCCGAGTAGTAGACGAGCAGCTGCGTCTCGCTTTCAGCGGCGCGCACACGCGCGTCGAGCTCGTCAAAGGCTTTGATGACGTCAAAGGCGTCGTCGCCATCGTCGACGAGTCTGACGACGTCGCCGGCGGCGACGCCGCCCACGTCGCGCAGCGCCGAGGCGACCCGTTCGGCGTCGCTGCGGGCGAAGCGCAGCCGCTCTTCGCCGCGGTGTCCTTGATCGTGGCCGATGACGAGCGCGAAGCGACGCGCGCCGAGCGGCGCCGCCTGCGCCTTTGTCGACGCCAACGCCAGCGCCAAGATCAGCAGCGCCAGCCTCACTTCTTCAGCCGGTGGTGATCGACGCCGCAGCCCGCGAAGTCGCCGTCGTCGCGGGCGCCGTCGCAGACGTAGACATCGACGTCGAATTCGCCGACCGGCAATTGCGCGAACGGCAGTCGCACGCCGCGATCGTGGCCGACGAAGCGGGCCCCGCCGACGACGCTGCCGACGACGCTGCCGACGACGCTGTCGACGACGACGTAGACAACGCCGTCGCGGTCGACGACGACGTCGACATCGTCGCTGACGACGTCGCCGGCGAAGACGTCGTGGCCGCGGGAAGAGAGCGACGCGTGGACGGCGCCGCCTTTGATGCGGGTCTCGGGCGCGCGCGACACAGCGATGACGACGACCGCAGCGGCGGCGAACACAGCGACGGCTGCGGCGCCGGCTGCGCGGAGGCGGGCGCGGCGTGCCGCCAACGAGCTGACAGGGGCGGACTTCGGCAGCTGCTGCGAGAGCTGCGAGAGAGGCGAAAGAGGCGGCGCCGACGTCGTCCACGCGTCGCGCTCGGCGCGCAGGCCGGCGAGGCGCGCGGCGCACGACGGCGACGCCGCGAGGTGGGCTTCGACGGCGCGCCGGCGCTCGTCGTCGAGCTCGCCCAGCAAGAGCTGGTCAAGCTCGAGGTCAGAGCAGCAATCGCGGGGACGCAGGTTCAGCATCAGCGCTCCACCTCGAGCAGCGCGCGCGCCGCCGCCTGAAATTGCTCGAGAAGGTTCGCGACGTGGCGACGGCTGGTGCCGAGCAGGGCGGCGATGTCGTCTTGTCGCATCTCGTCGAAATAAGTGTAGATGGCGACCTCGGCCAGGCTGCGATCCACCTTCGACAGAAGACGCCGCACCAGCACGCGGTCGTCGTCGGGCGGCGCTTCGCTGCGTTTCTGCTCGGGCGCGAAGCTGTCGTCGAGAATGCGCTGCCGGTTGCCCCGATCGCGCAGGGCGGTCAGACAGAAATTTGTCGTGACGGCATAGAGAAATGTGCTGGGTTTGCTGCGCCCTTCAAAGGCGCCTGGATGCGCGAGCAGTCGGGCAAAAATCTGCTGCACGGCGTCGTGGGCATCGGCGTCGTTGCCGAGCATCGTGCGGGCGCGCCGCAGCACGAGATGGCCGTGGCTCTTGTAGAGACGCTCGACCCAAGCGACGTCGACGACGTCAGCGTCGGCAAAGGCGAAGGCGAACACGTCAGCGATCCAGCAGGCGCAGATGAACAGGAGGCGGCGACGTCGGGTCGTCGTCGGCGACCACGACGAGGGCGTCGCAGGCGTCAAAGGCTCTGCGGACGTCGGCGCAGCAGGCGGCGTCGTCGGTGCTGGCGACGGCGCCGACGTCGCAGGCGCAGTCGACGTCGACGGCGGCGTCGCCGCAGCGGCGGGCGGCAGGGTCGTCGCTGTCGACGACGAAGACGACGCGCTCGAATTCGCCGTCGCCGAAGTCGCTGGCGTCGAACGGGACGCGGGCGTCGTCGACGCCGTTGTCGACGATCCAGACGGAGGAGCGGGAGCGGGCGACCTCGCCCTGCGGCGCCTCGCCGTTGGCGATGCGCTCGAGGTCCTCGTCGTCGCCGGCGAAGAAGCGCAAGCGGGCGGCGCCATCCCATGCCCTGAAGGCGTTGGCGGGGGCGTGCTCGTAGACGTGGATCAGCGAGACGTCTTCGGTCTCTTCGGTGTCGGAGACGGCGAAGAAGAAGCTGCCGTCGTCGAATTCGAAGGCAGCCGCGGCGAGCACGCGCCCGTTGCCCGCGACGCGCGTCGGATCTTCGAGGACGAACGGGATCGAGATCAGCTGTGTGCCGAGGTCGTCGAGATCAGCGAGGGCGCAGGTGCAGCCGGCGAGGGCGCAGCAGGCAGCGGCGCACACACGGAAGGCGGGGACAGCGAAGAAGGCGGTGAGGAAAGGATGCACGCGGGGTTGAGAATCGCGAGAGGTCGAGCGGCGTGCAGAGTCGACTGTGACGACAACCACATCACCAGCGGTTGTTGGAGCCGCCGCCGCCGCCGCCGCCGCCGCCGTTGCTGCGATCGACGAGGGTGGAGCCGGTGGTCTGCGAGTTCGCAGCGGCGAGGCCAGAGCTGACCTGGGCGCGGAATTCAGGCGCCACCGTCGACAAATCGCGCTTCGGGTCGTCGGTGCGGACGCCAACGAAGCTGGGTTCATCGTCGCCGAAGAACTTTTGTGCTTTGCGCTTGCGCCGCTCTTGCTCGAGGTCGTCGTTGAAGGCGTCGACGTCGGAGAAGCCGGCGGATTTCTTCACCGCGCCGAGGGACGCTTTCGCTTTCTTGGCGACGTTGCCGGCGGCGCGCCCGGCTGCTTGTCCGACGCCGCGCATGGTGTCGCGGAATCCAGTGAGCCCGCGCTGGAGAAAGCTCTGATCGGCCATGCTCGAAGCATAGCAGCACGGTCCGCAGATCCCTGCTCCGCGGCCCGGCGTCTCGGGTCACCGCAGGTCTCGAGGAGGATCGCGTTGCGCCCCGGGGATTCCTCGGCTAGCCGGGCCCTCTCCCTCGTCGTTTGGAGCCCGTCTTCATGGACAGCACCGTCGTCATTGGCATCTACGCCGCCGTCGCCACCCTGGCGGCCATCGTCATGTGGACCCGCGGCAAGGCCACCGCTCCCGTTGAGCCCCTCTCGTCGGGCGCCAACAAGGCGGCGGCCCTGCCGGCGAAGGCCAGTTCGTCGACGGCGGGCACCGATCTCGAGAAGAAGCTGGCCGACGCCCGCGCCGAGCTGACGTCGTCGAAAGAGAAGCTGGCCGCCCGCCAGAAAGAGCTCGACGAGCTCAAAGAGCAGGCGAAGATCAAGGCCCGCCGCGACGGCAAAAAAGAACAGCGCGAGGCCGAGGCCCCAAAGGCGACCGGTGCTGATCCCCGCGACGTCGAGATCCAGAGCCTGCGCAAGGGCATGGCCTCGCTCGAGAGCCAGCTGAACTCCATCAAGCGCGAGACGGCGACGACGACGGCGTCGTCGGAAGAGCTGACGCAGAAGACGGCCGAAGAGGTCGCCGCTGCCCGCCGCAACGCCGAGGGCGAGCAGAACAAGCGCCGCACTCTCGAAGAAGACAATTCCGCATTGAAGAAGACCCTCAATGAGCTGAGGAACGCGATGAAGAACGCCGACGCCCGCCCCGATATCCCGGGAACCGCCCTGAACCTCAAAGAGCTGCCGGCCCCCGCCGTGCAAGAGCTCTCGCGCTACTTCCGCAAAGGCGAAGAGTTCGAGCGCTTGTACACGGTGGCGCAGAGCCAGCTCCAACTCGAGAAAGACCGCTACCTCGAGCTGCAACGCCGCTACTACGCCGTGTGCCGCGAGCTCGCGGTGCAGGGTGGCTTGCCGGCCAACGCCAGCGAAGCTGAGCTGCGCGCCAAAGCCGAAGACGTCATCGAGATCGCCGCTGAGAAGCTCGGCGAGCGCTCGGGTGGTGGCGGTCGCGGCGACCAGCCCCGTGAGGCCCGTGAGCCCCGCGGTGAGCGCGGTGGTGACCGTGGTCCGCGCCAGCCCCGTGAGCCGCGCGAACCCCGTCCGCCCCGCGAGCCCGAGTACGAGCTCGACGCCGAAGGCAAGCCGGTCATCGGCCCCGATGGCCAGCCGGTGCGCAAGCCCCGCCGCGAGCCCGAGTACCAGCTCGACGCCGACGGAAAGCCCATGCTCGGCCCCGATGGCCAGCCGCTGCGCAAGCGCCGCGAGCCCGAGTACCAGCTCGACGCCGAAGGCAAGCCGATCCTCGGCCCCGACGGCCAGCCCCTGCGCAAGCCGCGCTACGTCCTCGGACCGGACGGCCAGCCCGTCCTCGGCCCCGATGGCAACCCGTTGATCAAGAAGCGCCGCCGCCGTCGTCGTCGCAAGATCGCTGGTGAGTCGTCCGTCGAAGCTGGCGCTGCCGGCGAAGAAGGCGACGACGGCGAAGAAGGCGACGACGAAGGCGCTGACGGCGACGCTGCTGGCGAACCTGCAGCCGAAGCTCCGAAGAGTGACGCGGGGGCCCAGGCTCCGCAGTGAACGGGGGACTGCTGGCGATGATGGCCTTGTTGGTCGTCGTCGCAGTCATCCACACGCAGAGCCGAATCGGCGGCGCATTGGCCACAATCGGCTGGTGCGTCGCCGCCTTCGTTTTTGGCTACATCGAGCTCGCGAAGCGCCCCGACGGCGTCGTGTTTCTCGAGATTCAGACACCAAAGTGGGTCTTCTTCGCCGTCGTCGGCTCCGTCGCGGTGTGGAACTGCCTCGTCATCGGCAAGGCCCTCTCCCGCCGCGTCGTCGCGCCGCCGACGCCGACGCCGCCGCCGCCGTCGACGCCACCGCCGCCGTCGACGCCACCGTCGCCCTGAACGCCCCTCCGTCCTCGGGATGGGTCGCGCGCGGGACGTTGCACCCCGAACAGGCCGCGCGGGGCGAGG
>JANNAY010001358.1:0-5307 GCA_031384945.1 Deltaproteobacteria bacterium | reverse complement strand
CCGCGTGCGTGTCGGTCACGAACATCTCTTCTTCGGCGATGAGGACTACGACATCGCTCTCGTCGACGTCGACGACGATCTTGGTGCGGCGCGGGATCGCGAAGCGCAGCTGGATGTCTTTCATCTCGGTCTTGATGACCTGCATCAAGACCTTGAGGTCGCCAAGGATCTCGCGCAGGCGATCGATCTCTTTCAGCAGCTCTTCGGCTTCGGCGGTGAGCTTGTCGCGCTCGAGGCCGACGAGGCGCGACAGGCGCATCTCGAGGATGGCCTGGGCCTGCACCTCGTCGAGCTGGGCGTAGCCCTGCTTGATCCAGCCGGCGATCTGCGGCGTCGGCTCGCGCAAGAACAGCGCGAGCTTCACGGCACCCATGAACTTCTCGGCCATCAAGCGCTCTTTGGCCTGATCGGTGTCAGACGACCCGCGGATGATGGTGATGATGCGGTCGATGTCGTCGAGGGCGGTGAGCAAGCCGGCCAGCAGGTGGAAGCGACGCTCACACTCGTCGAGCTCGAAGCGCGTGCGACGCGTGACGACCTCGCGGCGGAAGTCGATGAAGTTCTCGAGGTAGGCGCGCATGCCCAGCGTCTTCGGCTGTCCGTCGACGATGCTGAGCATCTGCACCGGGTAGCTGACCTCGAGCTGCGTGTGCTTGAACAGCTGGTTGACGACGATGTCGGCGATGGCGTCGCGCTTGAGGTCGACGGCGATGCGCATGCCGTCGCGGTCGGATTCGTCGCGCAGCTCGGCGATGCCTTCGATCTTCTTGTCGCGCACCAACTCACTGATGCGTTCAACAAGGCGCGCCTTGTTCACCTGATAGGGAATCTCTTCGATGATGATCTGCGTGCGCTTGGTCTTCGCGTTGTCTTCGATGCGTGCGATGCCGCGCAGCTTCAACGAGCCGCGGCCGGTCTCGAAGTAGCTGACGACGCCAGCCGAGCCGCAGAGCTGGCCGTGCGTCGGAAAGTCAGGACCGGGCATCAGCTGCAGCAGGCGCTTGAGGTCGACCTTCTCTTTGCCTTCGTATTTCTCTTCGATGACCGCGATCAGCGCGTTCATCACTTCACCGAGGTTGTGCGGCGGGCAGCGGGTCGCCATGGCGACGGCGATGCCTTCTGAGCCGTTCACCAGCAAGTTGGGAACGCGCGACGGCAGCACCGTCGGTTCTTCGTATTTGCCGTCGAAGTTGGGGATGAAGTCGACGGTGTTCTTCTCGATGTCGCGCAGCAGCTCTTCAGCAACTTTGGTCAGGCGCGACTCGGTGTAGCGGTAGGCGGCGGGCGGGTCACCGTCGACGCTGCCGAAGTTGCCCTGGCCGTCGACCAGCATGTGTCCCATGTTCCACGGTTGGGCCAGGCGCACGAGCGCGTCGTACACTGAAGCGTCGCCGTGTGGGTGATATTTCTTCAGCACTTCGCCGACGACGCCGGCGCATTTGCTGTAACCCCGGTTCGACAGCAGGCCTTCGTCAAACATTGCATACAGCACGCGGCGGTGCACGGGCTTCAAGCCGTCGCGGATGTCGGGCAGCGCGCGACCGATGATCACGCTCATCGAATAGTCGCGGTAGCTGCCGCGCATCTCGTCGACGATCGAGATTTGCTCGACGCGTCGACCCGGCGCGCCCCCCGCTGGCGGCGGCGGATCGCCATGACCCCCGGCACCATTGCCATTGCTGTTGCCGGCGCCGTTGCCGTTGCCGTTCTTGCCGCTCTTCGGGTTCTCGGGGGAGTCGCTCATGGGCTCGCCGATAGCAGCGCTGTCGTCGTCAGGGAAGACGTCGCCGTGTGCTATTCTCGCCCGCAAATGTCGCGCTCCACCGCCGTCCTGACGACGTTCTCGCCGTTGTTTTTGCTTGCAATCGGCGCGGGGTGTCCAGACACCCCGAGCGGCGGTGAAGGCGAAGGCGACGTCGTCGGCGAAGGAGAAGGCGGCGAAGGCGAAGGCGGCGAAGGCGAAGGCGAAGGCGGCGAAGGCGAAGGCGGCGAAGGCGAAGGCGAGGTCGTCGGCACCCACACCGCTGTCATCGACGGCGTCTTGCACCTGTCGTCCGAGCTGCCGATCCGGGTCAGTGACTGCGGCTTCAACGACGCCTGCGACGACGTCGACGAAGACGGCCTCGTCGACGCGTGGGAGAACGCGGCCCTCGATCGCTTGCGGCCGATCTTGCGCTTCGATGAGGCCGAGCCCTTCTTCTTCGACGGCAGCGCCCCCGTCTTGGGCGTCGTCGGGCGCGTCGCCCCCATCAGCCTCGAGCCACTCGATGTGCGGGTGTGGCTGATGCTCGGCTACTCCGTCGACTACGGCACCTGCGGCGGCTTCACCGGCCACAACGGCGACAGCGAGCGCGTCGTCTTGCGGCTCTCGGCCGACGGTGACGGCGTCGTCGTCTCTGGCGCCTTCACCACCGGCCACGAGGGCACCACCAATGACCAGAGCCGCACGTTCACGGGCAGCGCCCTCGCCGACCTCGTCTATGGCTTCGACCCCGCCACCTTTGAGCCGCGCTGGGTGGTCTTTCCATCGGCGGCCAAGCACGCGACGTACCCCGATGTTGCCTCTTGCGAAGCCGTCAGTGACGTCATCTGCGTCGACGAAGACTGCGGCGCCGACAACGTCGGCGACCCGTCGCTCTTCGATCGCTTGCCGGCGTTCGTGAACGCTGGTGAGCCCACCCTGCCCCTCGTGACGTCGCTGTCCGCCCTCGGCTTTGCTGGCGACGATGCCTGGCTGCCGCAAGACTTTTGCGGCGGCCGCGACCGCACCGTCGAATGCTCGGCGCCTGTCCGCGACAAGCTCATCGACGATCCGCTCTGATCAACGCTGGGCGATCAATGCTTGCGGTCTTTCCAGACGACGTTGACGACGAGAAACAGCCCCAAGAGCGCTGAGCTCAAGAAGAGCGCGATGGCGATGCCAGGGTAGCCAAACAGCGTGAAGCGCGTCTCGATGCGCATCATCATCGTCGACGCGATGATCAGCGCCGCGAGGATGAGGCCGGTGGTGATGCGGTTGGCGACCTTCTGCATGCCGTCGATCAAGACAGTCTCGTCGATGACGTCGACCTTCACCTTCAGCCGGTTGTGCGACAGCGACTCCATCAAGCGGTTCAAGCGCGTCGGCAGGCGCTGCACCAGCTCGTTGACCTCGAGGGCCTTCTGAAAGACGTGGGCCGACGACACCTGCTGCGCCAGCCGCTGCTGCATCAGCTCTTTGGCGTGCTCACGCACTGTTTGGTTCGGCTGAAAGTCCGGCGCAAGCACGCGGGCGATGGCGTCGAGGTTGAGCAGCGTCTTGCCGAGCATGGTCAGCTCGCTCGGCACTCTGATGCCCGACGACGTGGCGGCCTGCGAGATCTCGACAACAAGCCGGCCGACTTCGACTTCTTCGGCGCTGGCGTTCTGCTGCCGCGACACGATCTGCGCGACCTTTTTGCGAAACACGCGCTCGTCGAAGTCGTCGTGGGCCTCTGACAGCTCGACACAAACGTCGGCGACTTCGTCGGAGCGGCCCTCGGCCAACGACAGCAGCAGGCGAAACAAACCGTCGCGCCAGCTGGGCGAGAGATAGGCGACCATGCCGACGTCGAGCAGCGCGACGCGTCCGTCGGGGGTCAGCAGGATGTTTCCGGGATGCGGGTCCGCGTGAAACATGCCGTCGACGAGAATCTGCTTCAGCCAGGCGCGAAACACCTCGCTCGCCAGCGCCTTGCCGTCGATCTCTGTCAGCACCACCGGCGAGAGCGACGTGATCTTGGCGCCGGCGATGAACTCCATCGTGAGCACACGTGACGTCGTGTAGTCGTCGATGGGACGAGGAACGACGATGTGGGGAAATTCGCGCATGTTGTCGTGCAACGCGCGCAGGTTCTTCGCTTCACAGTTGTAGTCGAGCTCGCGCAGCAGCGAGCCCTTGAACTCCTCGAGCATCTGTCCGAACTCGTAGGTGCGCCCGGCCAGCGTGTGCTTGTCGAAGAAGCTGGCGATGGGTTCGAGGGTGGCGAGGTCGTCGGCGACCCGCTTGGCGATGCCAGGGCGCTGCACCTTCACGACCACGTCGCGGCCGTCGCGCAGCGCGGCGCGGTGCACCTGGCCCAGCGACGCGGCTGCGATGGGTTTGGAGTCGAAGCGCGAGAACGCTTTCGAGAGCCGTGCTCCGCCGAGCTCGACGGACACGATGGTCTCGAGGGTGTCGGTGTCGAACGGGGCGACGCGGTCCTGCAGCCGCTGCAGCGCTTTGACGTACGCAGCCGGCACGAGATCGGGCCGCGTCGACAGCACCTGGCCCAACTTGATGAAGGTGGGGCCCATCGCTTCGAGGGCGTCGGTCAGCTCGCGCGCCTTCTTGTCGATCGGCTCGCCCCGCTCGCGATCGAGCTTGCGGTGGCGCCACAGCAGTGACGCGATGTCACGGTAACGGCGAAGGGGGAGCGCGCGCGGCAGCAGCATGGCTCTGGCTCAGCAGGTTTCGTACCTGCCGCTATCGGGTTGGCGCACGCGCCCGGAATGCGATGGACCGGCGCTCCGTTCGCATGTGCCCCTGCACAAACACCCCGGACAATTTTCGTGATCGGCCGCTCGCCCTTGTCTGACCGCATCATCGTCGTCGGGGGCGGCTCGGGCCCCGGCGACAAGACCAGCGTCATCGGCGGCATCGGCGGCACCGGCCCCGCTTTCGATCCTGGCTTCTGATGGGCAGCGTCGGCCACGTCGTCGTCGGCGCCGCCCTCGCTGCCGTTCACGATGGACTTTTTCGGGGCACGACGCGCCAACAAGTGTGTCGCTACTTGTGGTTTCCCGCGCTGGCCATGGTGCCCGACCTCGACGTCATCGGCTTCAAGTTCCGCGTCGCCTACGCCGATGAATGGGGACACCGCGGCGCCTCTCACTCTCTCTTCTTCGCCGTGGTCCTCGGCTTGTGCTTGTCCGTGCCCACCGCGCGCGGGCTGGCAGCGCGCTGGTTGCCGACGGCGGTTCTGGTCGTCACCGCCCTCTTGAGCCACGGCTTGATCGACGCGCTCACCGACGGTGGCCTCGGGCCCGCGTTGCTCTGGCCGTTCTCCCACGAGCGCATGTTTTTTCCGTGGCGCCCGCTGCCGGTCGCCCCCATCGGCCACGCGTTTCTCTCGCTGCGCGGCCTGCGCTGCGCCCTCATCGAGATCGCGGTGTTTTCTCCGGTCTTGGTCACGGCCCTTCTCTGGCGTCGTCGAAGCCGCTAGCCCGCCGTTCATGAAAGCCATTCACGTTCTTGTCCTCGGCTTCGTCGGCGTCATCGCGGGTTGCCCGGCTGGCGAAAGCGAAGAG
>JANNAY010001334.1:0-5331 GCA_031384945.1 Deltaproteobacteria bacterium | reverse complement strand
AGCGCGCCATCGACGGCGCCGAAGCCGAACGACGAGCCGAGGGCACCAATGACATCGGTGAACTGCAGCGGCGGGATTTCATTGGGATAAATCGACGGGAAGAGCGACGCCGATTCTTTCGCGGACGATGCCTCAACGACGACGAAGCCGTCGGTGTCGCCGAAGTCGAGGTCGACGTTGAATTCTTGGTTGCCCGCGAAGCCAATCGTACGAACGATGACGCCATTTTGGTAGATGTTCAGTGTATCGGCTTTGACCCACGGCGCCTGGGCGATCGTGATGTGCAGCCGCTGCGTGCTGCCTTTGACGGTGGTGCCCATGCCCTTGCCGCCGATGTCGACGCGCAAGAACGGGCCGTTGCTCATCAGCACGTCGCCGGCATTGAAGGCCGCGACGACGTCGTCGGGCGAGAGCTGGGCCGGATCGTCGCTCGGCACCTTGATGAAGGTGCGCGGCGATCCAGGCTCTTCTTTCTCGGGCTCGTGCGAGTCGGAGTTGGCGGTGCCGATGATGTGTCGGCCGGTCAGCAAGAGCTTCATCCAGTCGTCGACGACGCCCGGGAAGCCGACAGGGCGGTCGTCGGCGTCGCAGCGGCCGGCAGCGACCTGGGCGGCAGCGCGGGCGTCGCAGGCGGCGCCGTTGACGACGCCAGCGCAGTTGGCGGGGACGCAGTTGCATTCTTCGTCGGGGACGTCGGCGTCGCACTGCGGCGGCGGCAGTTCGCGGAAGACGGCGCCGGGCGTGAGCGGGCAGCAGCTGGCCGGATCGCGGGTGACGCCAGCGGGCACGGCAAAGGTGCGCAAGAACTCGAAGCGCTTGCCGTTGAAGACCTCGATGGCGTCGAAGTTGAACGAGAAAGCCTCGGCGCTGAACTCGGGGTGGTTGTTCAAGTCGGGGCCGATGATGGCGCCGCCTTGTCCTTCGGGTTCGAGGGTGTCGGCGTTGACGCCGTACTGGTCGAAGTAACCGAGGATCGAGTCGCGTGGGTGGTTCACCTGCAAGATGATTTGTTGCGGCTTGCCGTTTTCGTCTTTGCGGCCGAGCGCCCGCAGGTCGTCAAAGATGTCTTGCGGATCGCGCAGCGCCCACTGAAACGAGCCGTAGGTGCGGCTCTTGATGGTGTCGACGTTGCCATCGTCGTCGGTGGCGGCGAGGTCGCCGTCGCCGCGATCGAGCGGAAAGCCGTTGAAGTGCCCGCGATCGATGGTGGTCAGCTCGAGGCCGGTGGCGGTGTTGATGAAGCGGCCGAGGCCGAGCTTCTCGATGGTCGGGCGGTAGTCGACGAGGAAGTTGTGGTCGGTGCTGACGGCGTATTCGACGCCTTCGGCGGCGTACGACGTGATGCGGTCTTTCAGGCTCGCGTTGCTGTCGAGCGAGAACACCGAGTGCAGATGAAAGTCAGCGCCAACGTAGCCGGTGGTGTCGACGACGCGCTCGAGCTCAACCTGCAGCGTCGTCGTTTGCCCCGCCTTCAGCTCGACGTTGTTCGACGTGCGCGTGTACTCGACGCCGCGGCCGACGACGACGGTGTAGGCGCCGGGCCGCGCGGTGATCGCAGCGGTGCCGTCATTGGTGTATTGAAAATGCTCGAGCGTGTTGAGGGTCTCGGGCTCGCCAGCGACGTCGGGCACGAAGTCGGTGTAGCGAAATTCTTCGCCGATGCTGAGATCGAACAGCCATGTCTTCGGGTCGTCGCCGACGTGCTCGTTGGGCGTGGTGCCGACCAGTGTGACCTTGGCCGGAATGCGCTGTGCGCCGCCTGAACCGGCAGCGCCGCCGCGCTCGACGATGGTGACGACGAGCTTGGCCGGCTGCGGCAGCGTCAAGTCTTGCAGCGTCGTCTTCTTCGCCGCGATCTGGACCCCTTGTTTGCGCTGCGCCGTGTAGCCCTCTTCGACGGTGACGAGGGTGTACGTGCCCGGCCGCAGGTGGGCCTGGTAACGCCCGCCTTCGTCGGTCTTGATCTGCGTGACCTTGGCGCCGTCTGCGCCTTCGACGACGATGCTGGCGCCGACGATGCCTTCGCCGCTGCCGTCTTGGCGCAGGCGCCCGGCCAACAGGCCGGTGTCGTCGCCGAGCAGCTCGTAGACCGTATCGGTGATGCTGGCGACGTCGCCGTCGCCGACGAGAAAGTGCCGCGTGAACGTCATCTCGTCGGTGCCGCCGTCTTTGCCGTCGTTGGCAGTGAGCTCGGGTGGTGGCAGCGCCTGAAACACGCCAGTGAAGGCGCTGGCGATGAACGGGATGTGCACGCTGTGGTCGGTGGCGCCGTCGAATTGGTCGGCGTTGGCCTGCACGAAGTTCTGCGTCGGCGCCTCGGGCGGCACCGGCAGCAGGCCGTACGAGACGTCTTTGCCCGACGAGGCGATGAACTCGCCGGTGATGCCGGGCAGGGCGGGCAGCTGGATGCTGCCGTCGCTGTAGAGCCCTTCGAGCGTGAAGCGCAGGTCGTAGCCGGCGTCGGCCGGGGCGAAGACTTTGTTGCCCGCGCCGAAGAGCATGACGTCGCCAAACGGCGTCGGAATGTCGGCGCCGCCGAACGACGCGCGCAGGTCGATCGGGCCCGCCGGCGCTTTCACGTTTTGCACCTTCGTCGTCATCGTCAGGTAGTTCGCGTCGGGCTCGAGCACGTAGCGCGTCTCGAACAGCAGCGACGGGTTGCTGCGGTCGTCGCCGAGCAGCACTTCGTTGATGTTCTCAGTGAGGGCGATGAAGTCGCTGCCGTTGCCGCGGATGACGAGGACGGCGGCCTTGCCGTTGCTGCCGTCGTTGAGAATCTCGATCGCCTTCAACTTCTTCGCCGGATCATTCGGATCGCGCACCTCGCGCGGGTCGAGCGCCTCGAGAAAGAACGCCGGAAACATCTCGCCGAAGTTGTCTTTGCCGGTGCCGCCTTCGCTGGTGCCGCGGCCGCTCGACTCACGAACGATGTCGGCGTCGAGCAGGGCGCCGCCGAAGACGCCGAAGCCGCGGCTGAAACCGACGTCTTGGACGATGAAGCGCACCTTGCCGTTCTCGAGCATCCAATCGCCGATCTCGCCGAGGGCGCGCGGGCCGCCGATCAGCTGGGCGCGGGACTCGATCTGAAAGCCGTGCGACAGCGGAGGCTGTGACGGGCACGACGACAGAACGGCGAGCCCGAGAGAAGCGACGACGAGAAAAGAACGCATGCCGCCCGTCTACGACGACGACCAGCGGACGACAATCTCTCGTGCTGGCCCCGGCGGTGGGTCTGACGACGTTCTCAGCAGGGCTTTAGCGCTTGGAGAAGACGTCCCAGAAGACGAGCGGCCAGGCGAGCAGAAAGAAGACGGTCAGCAGCATGCGAAACAGCGGCTGATCGGACTCGTCGTCGAGCTCGAACGAGATCGCCATGTCGAGCTCGTCGCGCATGCCCGACCACAACGCCGTCGTGGTGCCCATGCCGAGCACCAGATACGCGATGAAGACGAGGAGCGGAAACGCCACAAGGGGCAATATAGCCATGACGGAGTCCGCATGCAGCCAGCCGCCCCCTCACCCGCCCCAGATCGACCGCTTTTTGTGACCGCTGCCGTGCTCGGCGCACTGGCCGTCGGCTGTGGCGCGTTCGGCGCCCACGGCATCGAGGGGGCGATGGCCGATGCCGTCGACGGCGCCAAGCGCCTCGAGTGGTGGCGCACCGCGGCGCACTACCACCTGGTCCACAGCCTGCTCGCGCTCGGCTTCGCGCTGTTGGCCAACTCAGAAGAGCGAGCCCGCGCCGCCCGCGTCGGCGTCGCTCTCGTCGTCGCCGGCGTCGTCTTCTTCTCTGGATCGCTCTACGCCATGACGCTGAGCAATGTCCGCATGCTGGGTGCCGTCACGCCCCTCGGCGGCCTCGCGTTCATCGTGGCGTGGCTGTGGCTGATCCGCGTCGCCCGTCGCTGACCGTCACGGCTCGAAGGGGTCGACCTCGCAGGCGAAGCGGCGCGTGGCGGCGCAGCCGATGTCGTTCCATCCGGCGTTGCCGAAGAAGTCGACGTTGAGCTCGACGCACTCTTCGGCGACGAAGAGGCCGCCATCGTTGGGCTCGCCAAAGCGGAAGAAGTCTTCGTTGACGCCCTCGTCGACGTCGCTGAGGGGGACGAAGTCGCCTTCGTCGTCGCGGTCGCTGATGCCGACCCAGGCGGTGCCGCCGGCGGCGGAGACGATGTCGCGCTGCTCTTGGTCGGTCGCGCCGACGGCGAGCACGGCGTCGAAGCCGACGCAGATGTCGTTGGCGGCGTCGACGCCGACGTTCTGGTCGAAGCCAAAGAAGCAGCGGCCGTTGCGCTCGAAGGCGCGGCGGGCGCCGGTGCCGCTGCCGCAGGCGAGGCGGCAGTTGTCTTCGCAGCCGGCGGTGCCGTCACAGTCTTCGCCGCCGTCGACGACGCCGTTGCCGCAGGATTGGACCTCGCAGGCGTAGGAGTCGACCGAGTTCGAGTCGCAGGTGCGCGTTGTCCACACGCCGTCGTTGCCGCTGCTGACGCAGAGCTTGCCGCCGCCGTCGCTGATGCCGGCGTTGAAGTGCGAGCTCGGGATCGGCGCGCCAGCGCTGGTGACGAATTCGTCTTCGTCGTCGGCGGCGCGGACGGCGTCGACCCAGGCGTCTTCGTCGGTGATCAGCGAGGCGAAGTCGGCGTTCTCGTCGTCGTCGTCGATGATGACGAGGGCGCCGCCGAAGCCGCCGCACTTGCCGCCGGCGTCGGCGAAGTCGATGTCGGGTTCTTCGAAGTAGGCGAGGCAGCTGCCGTCGCCGCGCAAGATCACACGGTCGGCGTTGGAGCCCGACAGACACGGGAACTTGCACAGCGGCGTGCAGCGCGCCGGATCATCGACGTCGCACTCTTCGTCGCCGGTGACGTCGTCGTCGCCACAGTTGACGAGCAAGCAGTCGTTGCTGCATTCATCGCCGTCGTCGTCGTTGCCGTCGTCGCATTCTTCGCCGAGCGCGGCCTGCACGGTTCGATCACCGCAGCGCTCGACGACACAGATGGCGCTGCAGCCGTCGCCGTCTTCGACATTGCCGTCGTCGCACCCTTCGCCGACCGGCGTGATGACGCCGTTGCCGCACGCAGGTTCGGTGCAGTTCGGATCGCAGTCGTCGCCGACCTCACCGTTGCCGTCGTCGCATTCTTCGCCGGCGTCGATGCGATTGTTGCCGCAGACTGCCTCGCCCTTGCCTTCGCCTTCACCGACGTCTTCGCCCTCACCCTCGCCCTCGCCCTCGCCTTCGCCTTCGCCTTCGCCGCCGTCGACGGCACAGCTGCCCGCGCGGCAAACGAGAGCGTCGGGACAGTTGCTGTCGTCGAGGCAGGGCAGGCCGGAGCC
>JANNAY010001331.1:0-3143 GCA_031384945.1 Deltaproteobacteria bacterium | reverse complement strand
GGTGCAATAGACAACACGATCAACTTGACGGTTTCGTGTGGATCCGCTGGCGGGGCAGCGCCCGCGTTCGCTCCCTCCACAACGGACGGTTGCGCCTCTCGGTACACCCCTGAGGTGAAGCCGACGGTCACCAGCCCGTCGGTGCCGTCACTCTGGTTGGTGATCGAGCGGGCCGCCGCCGACAATCTCGTTCGCATCCGCGTCGACAACGAGATTGAGCTGGAGACCCAGTACGAGGTGAATCCCCTCAACGCGGTGTTCGACCATGTCGTCGCGCAACGTTACGGCCAGCTCGCCGCGCCGATTCCCAACAACGGCTTCGAGCGCGTTCCGGCGACCGGACCGCTCGAACATCGCTGGCTGACAACGATGCCGACGTCGACGGTGAAGTACACGTTCAATGGGACGACCTTCCCGCCCGGCTTTTCGCTGCCGATCGCAACCCATTCACCTGTCGCGAGCGGGCCGCCTCCGAACCGTCCCGCATCCTGCGATTTTCCGGACCTCGATCAGATTCCCTTGTTCGCGACGGTGCCCGCAGCCGGCAGGCGAAACGGATCGTCCTCGGAGATTGCAGCGACAGCGGCGAGCTGCGCAGCGCTCGCAGGCAATCACAGTCGAAAGTTGGACGAAGCAGACCTTTGGGATGGCGGTGCGTTCGACCTGAATCTCATTCCTGTCGCTGAGGACCTCAACCTGGTGTGTGAGTGGGTCAAGGTCATCGATCGACGCGGTGTCACACACCACCACGGACTCAATTTCCAGGGCACCGCCCTCGTTGAGCTCCAACCTTCCCCTGCGAGCGACACGGCTTTCGCAGTGACGACTCGCAAGCTCAACGACGATGGCTTCATCGTCAAAGAGACGGGGCCTGACGGCTCGAGCGTTGCGCTCGCCTACGGAATCCACGACCGCCTCCAGCGCCACCTGCCGACCCAGTTGATCCAAAGCCAAGCGACGGCGTCGCATTTGATAGCGGCGAAGTACGAGAGTCTGAACGGGGCGACGACAACGACACCGACGACAAAGACGACGAACTATGTGTGGGACCCGTTCTTCCAACAGCCGCTATCAATCACGGGGCCAGATGGTGTCACGATGCAGTGGCGCTACGACTGGCAACAGCAAACGTCGCTGAGGATGGGCACGCGGATCGAGGACGCTCGGCGTCATGGCACTGCCATCGTCGGGACGAGCCTGTTCTTGGCCACCGACCTCGACGGCGATGGCAGTCGCGCGAGTGAGTACTCTTCCGGCGAGGTCCTTCGGTTCGTCGAGCAGGTTCCTCTCGGCAGCACGACGTCCGACGTCGGATTTCGCACGACACGCGACGAGATGGGCCGGGCGACAGACACTTGGTCCATCGTCGACATCGACAGCCCGGCCCTCGACTTCAATCGCACAGGCTATCGCTACTATGAGACTCTGGAAAAGGCCGAGGCCGGTGATCTGAGCAGCACTAAATGCAACTGCGGCCCGCTGGGAGAAGTGACGACATTCCGCACGCGAACGTCGACAGCAGCCAATGACCTCGACGTCAGCTTCTTCGCCTACGACGCGCTCGGCGGTGTGCGACTCAGTCGACGAAACGCGGACACGACGACCGACGTCGTGACAAAGCGAGACGGGCTCGGCCGCGTCATTCGCGAAGACAGCCCAGGCGGCCGCACCGTCACGCGCGTTGTCGACGCGCGTGGCCGTCCGCTGGCAGAAACCGTGTCCGGCATACCGAGCCCCATCGTCACGAATTGGGCGTGGGGGCTTGCCGACACCCAGCTGGGCATTTGCAACGAAATCGTGGTCGGTGCTTGCGGCGGGTTTCAGGCGCATGCTGAAACGGTCTTCAAGGCGATCCGCAACTCAACGGCATTGCCGACGCCGCTGCCAGACGCCGACTTCGACGTCGTGGTCGTCGACAACGAAGACGGCGAAATCGCCCGCGTCGGACCAGACGGTCTCGACAGCAAGACGGTCCGCAACTTCTCGGGCATGCCGACGCAGACGACGACGACGGCGCAGGTCGATCAGGTGTCGAAGATGACCTGGGACGTCGCGGGCCGGCCGCTCACGACGTCGCTTGGCTCATCGACGACACCTGTGCTGCGAACGTTCTACCGGTACGACAACTGGGGCCGGCAGACGGATGTGCAGACGCACCAGCCGTTGAGTCAGACACAGTTCACGACCGGCGCAGGGACGATCAGCAGCGTCGGCTACGACGTCATGGACCGCGTCGTTCGCAGCTCAACCGAGGGCTTCGACGGCGCAAGCGGTCGCAAGGTCTTGGCCCTGACACGCAGCGAGCTCAACAAGATTGGGCTGCCGCTCTTCCAGCACATCTACGCAGGCACTCAACAAACCGCGGTCTTGGGCAAACCAGTCAGTGGCTTCGCGACCGACAATTTTGCGACTGAGGCCACCAACTGGGATGCCGCGCAACGTATCGTTCGCGTGACGCGAGAAGGCATCAGCCAAGTTTGGACGGCGAGCTACGACCACTTCGGCCCGACGTCGGTTGACGGCCCGGCGGTGCTCAGCTCCTCGATTGCGACGACACCAAAGACGCGCACCACGGTGCGCACCACAAAGTGGCGCGCGGATGGGACTGGTGCTGTCGCGAAGTCGATGACGCTGACAGAGGTGCGCGACCCTCGCGGCCTGGTCACGACGCGGAAGGTCTCAGACACCGACGCCGGCACGCGCACATCGGTCTTCAGCTACGACGGCCTTGGTCGCCTTGAAAAGGCGACGGATGCAGCGGGACGCCTGACGACGAGAAGCTACGGCGCGCTCTCTCGCCTGGCGACCCTTGTTGAGGCCAACAACCGCACAACGGTCTTCCAATACGACGCGCGAGGGCGCGTCATCGTCCGCGACCCTGACGACGCTCCCGAGACGGACTACGACTATGACAATGCCGGCCAGCTCTTGTTTGAGCAGACGGGTGTGCTTTCGACGACGTCGAACCATGACTCTGCCGGACGGACGAGCGACCAGATTTTTTCCGTCGGAAGCGGCGCGAGAACGCGGACATACAAATACGACGAAAATGCATTCGCGACGAACGCACTTGTCGTTGAGGGTGACAAGGCCAAGTCGTGGCAGAGAGATGGCCTCGATCGTCCGACGCTGGTCAGTGACTT
>JANNAY010001316.1:0-3892 GCA_031384945.1 Deltaproteobacteria bacterium | reverse complement strand
GTTGCGCGGCATGGCTGAGCGCATGCGACGCGACGAGGGTCTGACCCGCTGCTCGCGATGGAGCATCGAAGGCAACGGCGGCTCAGCGCCGCAGGCCGAAGAGAAATTGAGCGAAACATCGAGCCCTCGGCGAGGCCGTGTAAGCAAGCATTTCCAAGGAGAAGGATGCGCGACTTCGTCTTCGCCTTTTTCCTAGGCTTCGGAACCACGTCGGCATGCTCGGGCACCGAACTCTGCTCAGACGGCGTCGACAACGATGGGAATGGCCGAACCGTCTGTCAGGACGAGGCTTGCGCGTTCTCAAACGCCTGCAGTGATTGCGGCGACGGAGCGGTCTCCAGCACCGAACAATGCGACGACGCACTAGACCTAAATTGCCACGAGTGCCTGCTCCCCTCTTGCGGTGACGCCGCCGTCGATCGCGGTGAAGACTGTGATGACGGAAATCGCAGCAACGACGACGGCTGTGATTTTCGGTGCCGCCGCATCGAGTGCGGCGTGACCCATCAGCGACGGCGGGATGACGGCCACCGCAAGACCTCGGGAGAGTCCGTGGCGGAGGCTCCTGATGCGAAAGATCGAAGACGAAGCTGATGCCCGCCGCTGCCTCGCTGCCGTCAAGGTTGCCGGAGGCGACAGCGTCACCTGGGCCAACGCGAACGGCGTCGACGCGCGGTCTCTGAACGCCTGGCGGGTCAACCTCAGCCGCCGTGGCGTGCCCAAGCTCGTCGAGCTCGTCCCGACGACACCGCACCGCACGCCGGCCCGCTACGCCGTTGCCGTCGGCGACGTCCGCGTCGAGTTCGACGATGGCTTCTCGGGCGACACGTTGTTTCGGGTCATGCAGGTGCTTCGCTCATGCTGAGCTGGCCATCGACGGTCCGCGTCTTTGTCGTCGTCGAGCCGCTCAACATGCACGGGTCTTTCGACGCCCTCGCTGGCGCCGTGCGTCGGCTGGGGCTCGATCCTGTCGATGGGCACATCTACCTCTTCCTCAACCGTCGACGACGAATCACGAAGGCGCTGTGGTTCGATGGCTCCGGATGGTGTGTGCTGGCGAAGCGGCTGGAGACGGGCACGTTTCAGCTGCCACCGCTCACCGGCGACGAGCGTCAGGTGCAGATCGACGGGACGGCGCTGTCGTCGTTGTTCGCGGGGATCGACTACACGGCGGCGCGTCCGGGGTGGTTCCGAAAATCGTCGCAGGGGATCGACGCCGATCGCGCGCTGTGATCTGACGTCGGCGTGGTCGACGTCGACACGCTGCGAGAGAACGCCGAGCTGCGCGCGCAGCTGGCGTCGATGACGGCGCACTTCACGGGCATCATCGATCAGCTGACGCAGCAGCTCGCGCAGATGAACGAGCGCATCACCGAGCTCCTCGCCGCCGCTCAGCGTCGACAGCGAAAGAAGCGCGATGACAAACCGGCGCCGCCGCCGACGGCGCCGCCGTCGTTGCCGCCGGCGCTGAAGAAGGCCTTCGACGAGCGACCGAAGCCCCCGTCGACGCCGCCTCCGCCGCCGAAAGAGAAGAAGGCGCGCAAGCCATCGGGCCGAAAACCACTCCCGCCCCACCTCGAGGCTGAGGAAACGTCGCTTCGCCCCGACGCGTGCGAGCACTGCGGTGGCGTCGCGCTCGACGCCGCCGAGGAGCTCGTCGAAGAGAAGCTCCACGTCGTCAAAGAGCACCAACGTCGGCGCGTGGTGCGGCGCACGACGTGTCGCTGCCGCACCTGTGGCGGACGCACGACGCCACGCTCGCTGCCAGCGCCCTACGCACGCTCGAAGGTGACCTGCGAGTGGCTCGCGTGGCTGGTGCAACAGAAGTTCGGGATGCTGGTGCCGCTCGATCGCCTTCGTCGTGACCTCGCCGAACGCGGCGTGCCGCTCGCGATGGGCAGCCTCGTGTCCTTCATCGAGCGCGCCGCCGACGCGCTCGCCCCCGTCGACGGCGTTCACTGGAAACAGCTGCTCGCGAGCCGGTGGATGGCGACGGACGGCACAGGGCTCAAGGTGCTCGTGTCGCAGCTCCCCGAGGCGCACGACGGATACATCGAGCTGTACCGCAACAACGACGTCGCGGTCTTTCAGTACGAGCCCACCAAAGATGGTGACGTCGTCGCGAGCAAGCTCGCATCGTTCCGCGGCACGCTGACGGCCGACGCCGAGCACCGCTTCAACGGCGTCTTCGCGAGCGGCCTCGTCATCGAAGCCGGCTGCAACGCCCACGGCCGCAGGAAGTTTCGCGACGCCGAGGCGACGCAGCCGGTGCTCGCCGTCGAAGGCGGCTCCTTCATCAGCGCGATGTACGTCGAGGAGGAGCGCGCCCGTGCCCTCGGCCTCGCCGGCGACGCGCTCTTGCGCCACCGACAAGAGCACACGCGCCCGATCGCCGATGCCTTCGACAAGTGGCTCGTCTCCGTCGAGGCGACGCTGCTGCCGAGCGATCCGCTGATGGTCGCAGTCCGCTACTACCGTCGTCACCGCGAGGCGCTCTACCGGTTCATCGACGACGCCGACGTCCCCATCGACAACTCACCCACCGAGCGCGAGTTTCAGAACGTCGCCAAGCTGCGTCTGAACATGCTCTTCGCCGGCAGCAGCGAGGGCGCGCATCGCGCGAGCGTGTTGCTCGGCATCGTCGCCAGCTGCCGCGTCGCAGGCGTTCCGGTGCAGGCTTACCTGGCGTGGGCGTTCGAGCGCCTGGGAACGCATCGTGACGCGTTCAACTTGCCCGCCGCCGAGCTGACGCCCGCCGCGTTTCGCCGCGCCACGACGACGTAAACGCAGAACGCACTCCGCCGACGCCATCTTCGATCGGCGCGGCGCCGCGCACATCCCGGTGTCGCTGATCGGTCACTCACTTCTCTCACCGAAGCGGGCCTCATGAATGTGGCGCCCCCTGCCCATGGCCGCGGTCGTGACGTCGTCGATCACCGCACATCACGGCCGCTATTGGGGCCTGCATCGCGTTGGCGATCAGCTTCGGTGATCGATGCAAGCCCCCAAATCGGCCGATGCCAACCGGGGATCGGAAGACGCTGCGGCCGCGCCCATGGGCTCACGATTGGTCACATCGCGAGGCACGCGGAACCACGTCGTCGCCTTGCGTTGCCCGCGCGATGTGACCAAGCCTGAGCCCATGGGCAGGGGGCGCCACATTCATAAGGCCCCCTTCGGTGAGATGTGCAGAAACGTCAGCCCACGGGGAGGAGGGGAGGAGAACGAGAAGGAGAGAAGAAGCACCCGTCGACGTCACCAAAACAGGTGTTCAGGTCGATCACCCATGTGCTAGCAGCGGGCGTGCGCATCGCGGTCCTCGGCAGCGGCAGCAAAGGCAACTGCCTCGTCGTCGACGGCGGCGGCGCGGTCATCTTGATCGACGCAGGCTACTCACCACGAGAGACGCGCGCCCGCCTGCGCAGCCTCGACCTCGAGCTCACCGACGTCGACGCCCTCTTCATCACCCACGGCCACGGCGACCACGTCAAAGGCGCGCGCCAGCTGGCCGGCGCCCTCGGCATCCGCACCTGGGCGACGCAAGAGACGGCGAAGTTCACGTCGTCGTTCACCAAGCTGAAGAACCACGTGCCCCTCACAGCGGGCGAGACCATCCGCGTCGGCGGCTTGTCGATCAAGTCGGTGAAGACGCCGCACGATGAGCCCGGCTCGGTCTGCTACGTCGTCGACGACGGCGACGAAGCCTTCGGCATCGTCACCGACCTCGGCTGGGCCGACCCCGCCGTCGGCAACGCCTTGCACGGCGTCGACTCGCTGATGCTCGAGTTCAACCACGACCTGCACATGCTGCAGACCGGTCCGTACAACGCGCACCTCAAGCGCCGCATCGCCTCGCGCTTCGGCCACGTCAGCAACGACGACGGCGCCGCCG
>JANNAY010001271.1:0-3732 GCA_031384945.1 Deltaproteobacteria bacterium | reverse complement strand
GGGCGGCGCGCGCTCGATCTCGTGGCTGCGGGCGAGGTGGGCAAAGGCGCGGTTGTTCAACCACAGCACCGTCGTCAGGGGCATGTGAAAGAAGCCCGGCGGGTACTGATCGAGCACGCGGGCGGCGTCGTCGACGAGGTCTTGCTGGATCAACACCGAGGCGAGGTTCGACGCCGCCAGCGTGCGCATGACGCCGGCCGGCGATTCGGTGAGGGCGCGTTCGGCGGCGCGCTGGGCGGCGTCGAGGTCGCCCAGCGAGATGCCGCCGACGACGGACTGGCCAAGCTTGTTTTGCCGCCACGTCTGCGCCAGCACCTGCCCGGTCGCCAGGCCGACGGCGAAGAAGGCGGCGGCGGGCAAGGTCAAAATGCCCGTTGCGACGCCGACGCCGATGACGGCGCTGCCGCCGACGAGGACGAAGAAGCGGCCGACGGTGCGAACCGACCGTCCTGGCGTGGGCGGGCTGTAGGGGGCGACGGCGCCGGCGTCGTCGACGACGGCGAGGGCGGTGCCAGCGTCGTCGACGGGTTCGTCGTCGAACAACACGCCTTCGCGCGGCAGTCGGGTCAGCGATTCAGACACGGCACTCCGAGGGTAGCGACGTGGTTATTTGCCGACCAGCGTCGGGCCCGTCCAGCAGCGTGATGATTCTTTGCCGGGGATCGCCCAGCCGTCGTCGTTGCCCTTCTTGCACTTCGACATCTCGACGGTGCCCTTGAACGGGACGGTCTCGAACTGCTTGTACTCTTTGCCGACGAGGGGCAGCCCCGACTTGCACTCGTTGACCAGCTTGAAGGTGGCGTCGACGTCGACGGCCCAGACCTCGTTTGGGATCTTCCACCGGCCGTTCGTTGCGACCCACTTCTCGACGATGCCCTGCTCGGCGCAGGTGGCGTCCCAGGTGTCGCGGGCGACGTACTGCTGGAAAGAATCACGCGGCGAGCCGCTGCAACCAGCGAGCGACAAGACAGCGATCGAGACGGCGAGGGCGGTGGTGAGGGTGCGCATGAAGATCATGGTAGCAAGACACCGTGCGCGGGCCGTGGGTTCGCGTGTTCGACGTCGTCACAGGGTCGTCACAGGTGGTGGTCATGGATTGGCAGAGACGTGCCCAAGAGCTCGAGCGCCTCTACAAGGTCGGCGTCGCGCTGTCGGCGGAACAGAACAAGGATCGCCTCGTCGAGATGATCCTGCTCGAGGCCAAAGAGCTGTGCCGCGCCGACGGCGGCACCCTCTACCTTGCCGTCGACGACGATCCGCACGATGGCAAGCACGAGGCGACGCACCTGCGCTTCACCATCTTGCGCAACGACACGCTGAAAATTGCCCGCGGCGGCACCACCGGGCACCCCATCGATCTCGCGCCGGTGCCGCTGTTCGACGCTGACGGCAAGCCCAACCACAAGAACGTCGCGAGCTACTCAGCGACGACGCTCAAGTCCGTCAACGTCGCCGACGCCTACCACGAGCCCGGCTTCGACTTCTCGGGCACCAAGGCCTTCGACGCGCAGACCGGCTACCGCTCGCACTCGTTTCTCACGATTCCGATGGTCAACAACGAGCAGCGCATCATCGGCGTGCTGCAGCTGATCAACGCGCGCGACGAGGGCGATGTCGTCGTCGAATTCGATGCGCGCCAGCAAGAGATCGTGCAAGCGCTCGCGTCGCAGGCGGCGATCGCGCTCGACAACCAGCAGTTGCTTCATGCGCAAAAAGCGCTGCTCGAGAGCTTCATCAAGCTCATCGCCAACGCCATCGACGCCAAATCACCGTACACCGGTGGGCACTGCACCCGCGTCCCGATCATCACCGAAATGCTGTGCAAGGCCGCCTGCGACGCCGACGCAGGTCCGCTGGCCTCGTTCTCGCTCAACGATGACGAGTGGTATGAGCTGCGCATCGCCGCGTGGCTTCACGATTGTGGAAAGGTCGTGACCCCGATCCACGTGATGGACAAGGCGACCAAGCTCGAGACCATCAACGATCGCATCGACGGCGTGCGCGCGCGCTTCGAGATCAAGCGGCGCGACCTGCAGATGGCGTTGCTGAAGCTCGGCTCGGGCGCGTTGGACGAGCAGGCGCAACTCGAGGCGAAGCTGAAGAAGCTCGACGACGATCTGGCGTTTCTCGAGACCGCCAACATCGGCGGCGAGTTTCTGCCGCCCGACAAACAGCAGCGCATCAAAGACATCGCCAACGACGAGGTCGTCATTGGCGGCAAGGTGCGCCCGCTCTTGTCGAAAGACGAGGTCGACAACCTCTGCATCTCGCGCGGCACCCTCAGCGAAGACGAGCGTCTGATCATCAACGGTCACATGGTGCAGACCATTCGCATGCTGGAAGCCCTGCCCTTTCCGCGAAATCTTCGCCGGGTTCCTGAATATGCCGGTGGACACCATGAGAAGATGGATGGCACGGGATATCCGAAGGGCATCTGGGCTGGCGACATGTCGGTGCCGGCGCGCATGATGGCCATCGCCGACGTCTTCGAGGCGCTCACCGCCCAAGACCGTCCTTACAAAAAGGCCAAGCCGCTGTCTGAGACGATGAAGATCATGGGGTTCATGAAGAAAGACAACCACTTGGATCCGGTGTTGTTCGACTTCTTCATCACCTCTGGTGTGTACCGAAAATACGCCGAACAATACCTGCCGAAAGAGCTGATCGATGCGGTCGATGAGCCGGCGCTGTTGGCGATGCAGCCGAAGCCGCACACGCCGCCGGCCAACGAAGAGCGCGTGAAGCGCAAGAAGACCTTCTTGCCTGCCTATGAGGCCTTTTTCGCCGCACCCCCGCCGGTGCCGGCGCACGAGGGGCTTGGGCGCAAGTCGTGACCCGTTCGCAGATCTTCGGCTTCGCCTTCATCGCCGCCCTCGCCGTCGCCATCGCCGTCTGGTTGAGCGTCTCCGATCCGCCGCCGCCTGCGCCCACGTCGACGCGGGTGCAGCCGACGTCGTTGGCGCCCGCGCCGGCGGAGCAGAAGGCATCAACGACGACGACGAAGCGGGCGACGCGGTCGGCGCAGGCGACGCAGTTGAAGCAGCGGCTCGAGCTCGTGGCCCGGGCGCTCGACGAGGCAAAGAAGAAGCAACCAGCTCCGCCGGGGACGACGACGACGACGACCGCGCCTGCGACGGAGCCAGAGACTGAGGAGCCGCCGACGAAAGCCGCGGCGTCGGGGACGTTGACGAAGGACCAGGTGCAAGCGGGCGTCGCCGAGGTCAAGCCGCAGATCGTCGGCTGCTACGAGCAGGCGCTGGCGCAGAACCCGAAGCTGGCGGGCAGCATCAAGGTGCTGTTCGAGATTGGCGAAGACCCCGATGACACCGACAAGGGCGCCGTCGTCGCTGGCGAGGTCGACTCTGAGATGGGATCGCCGTTCTTCGAGGCCTGCGTGCTGCAGTCGATCGTGGGGGCGCGGTTTCCCCGTCCTGAGGGTGGCGTCGTCAAGGTGACGTACCCCTTCGCCTTCGAGAGCCACGATGACGACAGCGCCGACGACAGCGCCGACGCCGGCCCCTGAGCTTGCCGGTCAGCGCCCCGTGTCGGCGAGCGTCAGCGCCAGCAGGTCTTCGGTGGCCAGCTGCTTCATCAAGCCTTTGAGCTCTTCTTCAAGGGCGTACCGCTCAGCAACCCGGTGGTAAGAAAAATTCACCGTCGCAAGCGTATTGTTTACCTCGTGAGCGCGCTTGAGATGGTCAACCACCGCCTGGTCGACCAGCAGGATGCGCA
>JANNAY010001226.1:0-6209 GCA_031384945.1 Deltaproteobacteria bacterium | reverse complement strand
GCCGCTTGCCGCTCGACGATGGAGAGCTGCAATGACGACGTCGACCGCAGACACGACACCAGCCGGGCACGTCTATGACGGCATCGAAGAGCACGACAACCGGCTGCCGCGCTGGTGGTTGATGACGCTGTGGGGGGCGATCGTCTTCGCCGTCCTCTATTGGCTCGCCTACGAGGTCTTCGGCGCGCTGCCGCAGCCGCAGGCGATCTTCGATCAAGAGATGGTCGCGCGGCGCGTCGAAGAAGAACGCGCCGCCGCCGCCCGCGTCGTGGTCGGCGTCGCTGGCCCCGCCGCCAACGACGACGACCTCATCGCCCTCAGCAGAGACGCCGCCGCCGTCGGCCGCGGCAAAGCGCTCTACATCTCGACGTGCCTCGCCTGTCACGCTGCCAAGGGCGAAGGCCTCGTCGGGCCGAACCTCACCGATGACGCGTGGCTGCATGGCGATGCCCCCAGTGAGATTCACCACACGGTGGCTGACGGCTTCGCCGAGAAGGGCATGCCGGCGTGGAAGGCGGCGCTCGGACCGGCTCAGGTCAACGACGTCGTCGCCTTTGTCTTGTCGATCAAGGGCAGTCACGTGCCGGGCAAAGAGCCGCAGGGTGTCGTCGCGTCTCGTTGAAGCACAACCCAGGTTGAGGATCGGTGATTCATGGCCCGCGCTGCACGCACACTGGATCGTCTGGCGATCATCGACGACCAGGGCCGGCGCACCAAGGTGCAACCGAGCGACGTCACAGGCAGGCGCGAGCGGTGGAAGCCGCTGGTGCGTTGGCTGTGCATCGCCGTCTTCGTCGTCTTGCCGTGGCTCGAGGTCGGCGGTCATCCGGCGGTGCTCTTCGACGTGCCCGAGCGCAAGGCGTACTTGCTCGGTCACATCTTTGGGCCCGGCGATCTGCCGTTCTTGTTCTTCATCTTGATGTCGATCGCCTGGGTGCTCGTCGTCGTCACCGCCCTCGCAGGACGCATCTGGTGCGGCTGGGCCTGTCCGCAGACGGTGACGCTCGAGGCTGTGTTTCGCCGCATCGAGCGTGTCATCGAAGGCAATGGCCACGTGCGCATGGCCTTCGACCTCGCGCCGTTGACCGCGTCAAAGGCGGCGAAAAAGGCGCTGAAGTGGACGCTGTGGTTGGTGGCCTCGTTCATCATCGCGCACGTCTTCTTGAGCTACTTCGTCTCGCTGCCGCGCGTGTTCACCATGGTGCTCGACGACCCGCGCCAGAACTGGCCCGCCTTTGTCGTCGCCGCCTTCGTCACTGGCGTCACGTACTTCAACTTCGCCTGGTTCCGCGAGCAGGTCTGCTTGATCATCTGCCCGTATGGGCGGCTGCAGTCGGCCCTGCACGACGCCGATTCGTTCGTCGTCGGCTACGACGCCAGGCGCGGTGAGCCGCGCGGCATGGTGAAAGAGCACGCTGGCGGCGACTGCGTCGACTGCGGTCGCTGCGTCGACGTCTGCCCGACGGGCATCGACATCAGAAACGGCCTGCAGATGGAGTGCATCGCCTGCGGCGCATGCGCCGACGCCTGCGACGCCGTCATGATCAAGGTGCACAAGCCCGTGGGCCTCGTTCGTCGCGACTCCGAGAACGGCTTTGCCGGCGCCACGCGTCGTCTGCTGCGACCGCGGCTCATCGGCTACGCCGTCGCCGGCGCCGCGCTCTCAATCGCCGCGACGTCGTTTCTGCTGATGAGCCAGCCGTTGGTCGCACGCGCCATGCGCTTGCCCGGACCGCCCTTCGTGCTCACCGACGAAGGCGCGACCGTGCAGAACACCGTGATGATCCATCTCGAGAGCCGGTCTTCCGAGGCGCTCTTCGTCACCGCGGTCGCCGTCGCCAGAGACCTGGCCGTCACAGTGCAGCTGCCGCAGCCCACGCGCCACCTCGCGCCGCAAGAGCGCGGTGACCTCTTGCTCATCGTCCGTGTGCCGCGCAGCGCTTATCGACCCGGGCAGCGCGTCCGCGTCTCCGTCGGCGACGCTGCGGGCGCCTTCGCCGTCGACGTCGATGTTGCCGTGCTCGGGCCGACGAGCGACCGATGAGCGACGTGATGAGCGGCCCCGACGCCATCGCCCGTCTCACCGGGGTCGGCCTGCTGTGGATGGGCGTGCACTGCGCCGGCATGTGCGGACCGCTGCTGCTCGGCCTCGACGTCGGCGGCTCGCGCGGCGGCGCGTCTGCTGGCGGCGTCGCCTGCCGCACGCTGCTCTACCAGTCGGGCAAGGCCATCTCCTACGCCGTCGTCGGCGCCTTCGCCGGCGCCGTCGGCTCTGCCGCCGCCAACGTCGATGGCCACGTCACCGCCGTCGCCGCCATCGTCACCGGCGTCGTCGCTGTCGCCGCCGCGCTCGGCGTCTCTCCGTGGCGCATGAAACCCACAACCCGGGTTGTGAACATCGGCCAGCCGCCGACCACGACGGAGCGGCTGCTGGCGCTGGCGCGTCCGGCGTTGACGTCGACGCACCCGCTGCGGCCCTTCTTGCTCGGGCTGGTGCTCGCGTTCTTGCCCTGCATGATCTCGCTGTGGGCGCTGTCGTTGGCGGCGCTGACGTCGTCGCCGCTTTGGGGCGCGCTGGTGATGCTCACGCTCGCGGCATGCACCACGCCGCTGTTGATCGTCACGAGCCTGCTCGGGCGCAGCGCGTCGCTCTTGTCACCGTCGACGCGGCGGGCGCTGCAGACGGCCGGCGGCATCGTCGCTGGCGCCTGGCTCATCGCCATCGGCCTCGCTGCCCTTGGCGTCGTCGACCACGCGCACCTGCCGCTGCACGTCGGCGGGCGCGCGTTCACCTTGATGCTGTTTTGAGCGCGTCCGCTCACTGGTGGGGAGCGGCTGCGCCCGCCCGCATCGGCGGAGCCGCCGCCGGCAGCGACGACGATGACGGCACGGGCCTCGCAACGCGATCAGGCAGGAGCTGCCCATGAAACACGCCGTCGTCTTCGTCGACCACAAAGAGGCCCGCATCTACTTTCCCGACGGCACGTCGGCCGAGCCAGAGGGCCGCGTGCTCTCGAAGCACAAGAAAGAGCACGACGGTCACCGTCCGCCGCTCGACAAAGAGGCCGCCGACGCGCTGTGCACAAGAGTGAAAGACGTCGAAGAGATCCTTCTCGTTGGTCCGGGCAGCGCGAAGCACGAGCTCAACACCTGGATCGCCGAGCACCACCCCGACGTGTCGCGGCGCATCGTCGGCGTCGAGACCGTCGACCACCCGACGGCGGGCGAGCTGAAGAACCTGGCGCTGAAGTCGTTTCGCCGCATCGACGCGTTTCGCTGACAACGACGACACCGACACCGACACCGACAACGATGCGAGAGAGGCGGCCGCGGTCGCCTCTTTCTCGTTTGCCCGACGGCGCACCTCTCAGGTGCTGAGCGCAGCGCGGGGCACGACGATCACGGGCATGGTCGAGCTGCGCACGGTGCGCTCGGCCACCGAACCGAGCACGGCGTGGGCGAGGCCGCGGCGGCTGTGGCTGGCAATGACGATGAGGTCGGCGCTGAGCTCGATGGCCGCGCCGACGAGGCTCTTGGCGGCGTCGCCGTCGTGCTCGACGACGCGGCTGTTGCAGCTGACGCCCTTGTCGCGCAGCCGCTCGACCAGCGTTTGCACCACGCGCCGCGCTGCATTCTGCTCGTTCATGGCGATGTCGACGAGGGACCGGTACGTCGCTGTCTCTGTGCCGATGGGCGGCGTGGCCGGCGTCTGTATGGGCGGCATGACGGCGACGATGGTGACGCGGGCGCCAAGGGCAGTGGCGTAGACGCTGGCGTGCTCGATGAGCGCGTGGGCGAAGTCGCAGCCGCTGTCGTCGAGGACGTCGACGGCGACCAGCAAGTGCTGCGGCGCGTGCAACGCGACGCTCGGCGGGGCAGGGGTCGGTGAGATCGTGGTCATCTGAGCCTCCGCACACAGCCGAAGCGAGGCTCGTGCCATTGGCGCTCGACTTGCTGTGTACGGTGGCGTGAACCGATCGTTGGCCCTGGTGCTGCACGACGCTGTCGAGATGGCACGCGGACGCGGACGTGTGCTCGCCCGCATGGTCGTCGCCGGCTCGGCGTCTGACGGCGATGGGCTGCGCGCGCTGCTGCTCGAGCACGGGCGCGAGGCGGTCGAGCTCGAGCTCGTCCTTGCCGCTGACGGTCCCCGCCTGCTTTCGCTCGAGCTCGGGGGGCGAGCGGAAGCGCTCGACGGGGTGTGCAACATCCCCCGGAGGCCGCCGTGAGCGCCGCCATCGTGCTCGTCGTCGTCGTCCTCGGCCTTTGGCTCTTCGAGCGGACGCCGCCCTTCGTGCCGACGCTCTTGCTGGTGGCCGGCGCGCCGATCTTGCTGGCTGGCACGGGCTTCGGCATCGACGACGCTGTCGCCGCCGGCGCGCACCCCGTGCTCGCCTTGTTCTTCGGCGGCTTCGTGCTTGCTGCCGCTGCCGGCCACCACGGCCTCGACCGCGCCGTCGTCACCGCCATCGTCGGCGTGGCTCGCGGCCGCCGACGCGGCGTGGTGGCGGGGCTGGCGCTCGCGGCTGCGGTGCTGTCGATGTGGATCAGCAACGTCGCTGCCGCCGCGTTGCTGGTGCAGGTGGCCCGTCCGTTGGTGGCGGGCGACGGCGGCCCCGTCGACGAGCGCTTTCGGCGCGCGGCGCTGCTCGCCGTCGCGTTCGGCGCCAACTTCGGCGGCATCGCCACCCCGATCGGCACGGGACCCAACGCCATCGCCCTCGCCGCCGTCGCCGGCAGCGGTGCCGCTGCGCCCTCGTTCGCCGGTTGGATGGCCTTCGGCCTGCCGCTGACAGCGCTGCTGTTGGCCATCGTCATCGTCATCGTCATCGTCCGCTACGGCGTCGCTGGCGACGTCGACCTCGTCGTCGAGCCCGTCGTCATCGACCGCGGCGGCCGCGCGGTCATCGTCGTCTTTGCCGTGTGCATCTTCGGCTGGTTGACGGCGCCGCTGCATGGCGTCGACCCGGCCGTCGTCGCGCTGCTTGCCGCCGCGGCCCTGTTCGGGTTTCGCTTGTTGCCGCGCAGCGCGCTTGCCCAGCTCGACTGGTCGACGCTGTTGTTGATCGCCGGTGGACTCGTGCTCGGCGAGGTCCTCTCGGTGCTCGGGCTGCTGCGCTGGTTTCACGAGGCCGCCGCGGGCGTGCCCGCCGAAGCCGTCGTCGTCGTGCTCGTCTTGGGTGCCGCGTTGCTTTCGTCGGTGATGAGCAACACGGCGACGGCGACGTTGTTGGTGCCGCTGGGGCTGACGTTGGTGCCGCAGCCGTCGACGGCGGTGCTGATCGCCGTGGCTTGCTCGCTCGGCGCGCCCTTCGCCATCAGCACGCCGCAGAACGCGCTGGTCGCAGGCGCCGGCGTCAAAGGCAGCGACCTTCTCGTCGTCGGACTGCCGCTGCTGCTGATCGGCGTCGTCGTCGTCGCCGTCAGCGGGCCCACGGTGCTCACGTGGTTCGGGCTGGGCACGCCATGATGGCGAAGCT
Organism: Deltaproteobacteria bacterium; assembly: GCA_031384945.1. Classification (GTDB taxonomy): domain Bacteria; phylum Myxococcota; class UBA727; order UBA727; family VGSZ01; genus VGSZ01. The sequence goes on along the minus strand of JANNAY010001226.1, from coordinate 729 downwards.
GCCCGAGCTGCGTGACGACGACGTCGCAGGCACGTCCGCTGCACAGCGTCAGCGTCGAAACCACAAGCAGGAGCCCCTGATGTTGCGCCATTGGTTGATCGCCCACGATCTCGACGCGAGCGCCGACGACGCCGCCGCCGAAGCCGCCGCCATCGCCGACGGCGTCGCGGTGGTGGCGCCCGGCGAGCGACCCCGCCTGGTGCTGGCGCACGTCGTGAATCCGGTGCCGCTGGTGGTCAGCCCCGACGTCATGGGTCTGCCCGACATCAGCGCCGGCCTCGCCGCCGACATCGAAGACGCGCAACGCGCGCTGAGCGAGCGGGCCGCCGTCCTCGCGGCCCGCTGGCCGCGGCTGACCGTCGAAGCGCAGCTGCTGCGCGGCCCGACGGTGCTGACGCTGCTCGAAGCGATCGAGCGCTCTCACGTCGACGCGGTCGCCATCGGCTCACACAACCGCAGAGGCATCGCCCACGCACTGCTCGGCAGCATCGCTGAGAGCCTCGTCGCCAAGGCGCGCAAGCCCGTGTTGGTCGTGCACCCAGCCCCGCCGAGCGGCTGGGGCGCGGTGATGTGACGGAGCCAAAGCGCTCAACCCCTGAGCGATCCTGCACACCCCGACGGGCAGCCAGCGCCCTGCACCGCCGCATCGAAGTGGTCCAATGTGTGAGTTGGCTCGAGGGCGTGGAGGTGACCGTGGCGGCTCGTGTTTTGGTCTGTGATGACGAAGAG
>JANNAY010001171.1:0-6512 GCA_031384945.1 Deltaproteobacteria bacterium | reverse complement strand
CCAGGCACTGAACCGCGACGAACAAACCGACGAAAACGGCGTTGCGTTGCGGAGGGCGATACCCGGCGGTGAACGGCGACACCCCTCTCCTGCAACTGTTAATCACAGGGTCCTTGGTTCGAGCCCAAGTGTCGGAGCCAGATGAACAGCCCAGCGAACCACCCCCGGGTGCTTCGCTGGGCTGTTCGCTTTTTGACGTCGTCGAAAGCCTCTGCTCAGGCGGGCGCAACGGCAACGATCGCTGAAGCCGCCGCCACGCGCCGCAGCTGCCACCGGCGCCAGACGGTGTAGCCCGCCGGCAGCACCAACAGCGTCAGCACGAGGCATGACACCAGTCCGCCGACGACGGGGGCGGCGATGCGGGCGGAGACGTCGGCGCCTGGACCCGCCTCCCACAAGAGCGGCAGCAGGCCGAGCACCGTGCTCGCCACCGACATGACGATGGGCCGCACGCGCGATGCGGCGCCGTCGATGACGACCTCGTTGATGTCCTCGGGCTTCAAGATCTGCTTTTCCGCTTGGCGCCGGGCGAGGGCTTGATCGAGGAACTCGACCATCAAGATGCCCGTCTCCGACGCGGTGCCGATGACGGCGATGAGGCCGACCCAGACTGCTGTCGAGACGTTGTAGTCGCGCGCGAACAGCAGCCACACACTGCCGATGAGGGCGAACGGCAGCGTGGTGAGCACAAGTGCCGTCTGCGCCCAGCCGCGCATCGCGCGCCGCAACAGAACGACCACGAGCAACAGCGTGAGCGGAATGACCCAGGCCATGCGCGCCTGCATCTCCTCGAGAAACTCGTACTGGCCGGTCCACTGCAACCGCATGCCTGTGGGCAGGGACAGGTCGCGCGCGACCAGCGCCTTGGCGTCGTTCACCCAACCGCCGAGATCGCGCTGCGACGAATCGATGTCGGCGAAGACGTAGCCGACGAGGACGCCGTTTTCGTCTTTGATCATCGGCGGGCCGGTCACCACGCGCACGTCGGCGAGCGCACCGAGCGGCACTGTGGCGCCGCTCGGTCGAAAGGCATCGCCCGCGTCGGGCGCGCCAGCGGCGCCAACCATGCCCGCCGTCGGGCTGGTGCGAGAGCCCATCGTCGACGCTGCGCGGCCCGTGTTGACACCGCCACTGACCATCCCGCCGCCGCCCATGCCGCCGCCGCCACCGCCCATCGCGCCCGAGGCCGACCCGCCCAACCCGGTGTTCGTCGACGTCGACGTGCCGACGCCAGCGCCGCCCGGCTCGGCCTCTCCCACCGGCGCCGTGCTGGCGACCGGGACGAGGATGCCGCGGAGCGCCTCGGGGTCGGCGCGGAAGTCGGCTGCGTAGCGGACGTTGACCGAGAAGCGCGCGCGCCCAGAGATGATGGTCGAGACTTGCATGCCGCCGACAGCGGCCTCGACGACGTCGTGGACGTCGCGGACGGTGAGGCCGTAGCGGGCGATGGCCTCGCGGTCGGGTACGACGTCGATGTACTCGCGGCCGGTCTGCCGCTCGGCGAACGTGCTGCGCGTCCCCGAAACGGTCCGCAGCATCCCCTCGAGCTCGACGGAGACGCGCTCGATCTCGGCGAGGTCGGCGCCGAAGACCTTGACGCCGACGGGAGTGCGCACGCCGGTCGTCAGCATGTCGATGCGCGTGCGAATCGGTGGAGCGATGGCCATCTGGTAGCCGGGCATGCGCAGCGCAGCGTCGAGGTCGCGGCTGAGCTCTTCGATGGTGCGCGCGCGCTTCTCCTTCCACACGAGGCGCAGCGCCGGCTTGAGCCAGTTGGGCGCGCCGTCGCTGTACCAGCGCGGCGTGAGCTGGAGCGGCCACTCGTCACCGGGGCGCAGCACCACAACGCTCTCGTTCATGTCGAGCTGCGCGGGATCGGTCGCTGTCTCGGCGCGGCCTGCTTTGCCATGCACCGACGCGACCTCGCCGAAGCCCATGATGATGCGGTGCTGCGCGGTGAGGGCGTTGCGGGCCTCTTCGATGGCGATGCCGGGGAACGTGGTCGGCATGATGAGCAGCGTGCCCTCGTTGAGCGGCGGCATGAATTCCGAGCCGAGCCGCAGCGCGACCGGCACGGTGGCGACGAGCACGACGACGGCGCCGCCGAGCACGAGCCAGCGCGCCCGCACCGCGAAGCGCACCACCGGCCGGTACAGGCGCGTGAGCACGCGGCTGACGGGGTTTTGCTGCTCGGTGCGGAAGCGACCGCGCATCACCAGCATCATCAGCGGCGGCACCAACGTCACCGCGAGCAAGGCGGCGGCGAAGGTGGCGAAGGTGTGCGTGAGCACCAGCGGGCGAAACAGGCGACCGGCCTGCCCCGTCAACGTCAGAAGCGGGACGAAGCTGACCGTGACCAGCAGCAGCGAGAAGAATGTCGGACGTCCGACCTCCTTCAAGGCGTTGAGAATTGTTTGACGCCGATCGTTTCCGCTCGCCGCGCCGGCCGACATCGACAAGTGCCGCGCGCCGTTCTCGACAAAGGTGGTCGATGCGTCTTCGAGCTCGCCGACGGCGATGGCGATGCCGGCCAGCGACATGATGTTGATTGTCATTCCAAGATATCCCATTGGAATGAAAGTAAATATAACCGCCAGCGGAATGACCGTGATCGCGACGATAGAAGAGCGAATGCTAAACAAAAAGAGAACACAAAGCAAGGCGACGATGATGCCCTGCTCGAGCAGCGTTGACGTCAGCGTCTTGACCGAGCCCCGGATGAGTTCGGAACGGTCGTAGGTGGTCACCAGCCGAACGCCCTCGGGCAGGCTCAGCTTGGCGATCTCGGCCTTGACCGCGTCGTTGACCTCGAGCGCGTTGCTGCCGATGCGCATCACGACGATGCCGCCGACCGCTTCGCCGCGGCCGTCCCAGTAGGCGGCGCCGCGCCGGATCTCGGGCCCAAACTGAACGCGCGCGACGTCACGCAGCCGGATGGGTGTACCGCCGGCGCCGACCGACACCACGCTCGCTTCGAGATCGGCGAGGGACTTCACGTAGCCGCGGCCCCGCAAGACGTACTCGCGCCCGGCGAGCTCGAGCACGCGGGCGCCGACCTCAGAGTTCGCGTCGCGCGCGGCGCGGGTGACATCGGCGAGCGACAGGCCCCAGGCAGCGAGCCGGTTGGGGTCGAGCACGATCTGGTACTGGCGCTCGAAGCCGCCGAACGACGCGATCTCGGCGACGCCCGACACTGCCTGCAATGTTGGACGAATTGTGAAGTCTTGTAACTCTCTGATCTGAGCAAGATCGAGGCGGCCCGATGTGTCTTCCAGAGCATATTGAAACACCCAGCCAACCCCGCTCGCGTCGGGCCCGAGCACCGGCGTGACGTCGGGCGGCAAGATCTGCTGCACGCGCCCGAGCTGCTCGAGGATGCGGGTGCGGGCCCAGTAGATGTCGGTGCCGTCGTCGAAGACGACGTAGACGAAGCTCATGCCGAACATCGAGTAGCCGCGCACCGTCTTTGCCTGCGGTGTGCTCTGCAGCGCCCGCACCAGCGGGTAGGTCACCTGGTCCTCGACGAGGTCGGGGCTTCTGCCCATCCAGTCGGTGAAGACGATCACCTGCGGATCGGAGAGGTCGGGGATGGCGTCGAGCGGCGTCCGCTGCATCATCACCACGGCCCAGACGACGAGGCAGGCGGTGGCGCCGAAAATGAGCTTCGGGCTCTTCGCCGAGAATTCGATGACGCGTTCGATCATGGGTTGCCCCCATGTCCGGCATGCGGTGAAGGGGTCGTCGTCGAGGGCGGCGTCGTCGGCTTCGTCGGCGTCGTCGTCGGCGTCGTCGTCGGCGTCGTCGTCGTCGGCGTCGGCGTCGTCGTCGTCGTCGGCTTCTTCGTTGGCGTCGCTGCGCCGTGGACGTGGCCGGTGCCACCTCCCGAGGCGCGCATGCGGCTCTCGGAGTCGATCAAGAAGACGCCCGAGGCGACGATGGCCTCGCCGGCCTGCAGACCCTCACGCACCTCGACGCGGTCATCGAGCCGCTGACCGAGCCGGATCGTGCGGGGCAACAGACGCCCCTCGCTCTCGACGACAAAGACGTGTTGCGTGTCGCCGGTGTCGACGACGGCGTCGCGGGGGATGGTCAGGGCTTCTTGCGCGCTCGCCTGGAAGCGGGCCTCGCCGTAGAGGCCGGGGCGCAACATGCCGTCCTTGTTCTCGACGACAAACCGCACCCGCAAGGTCCGCGTTCGCTCCGACAGCGTCGGGTAGAGGAAGTCGACGCGGGCAGGAAATGGCCCCCGGCCCGACGCCGGAAACGCGAGCTCGGCAGTCGCGTCACGCGCGACGCCGGGAATGTCGGCTTCGGGGACTTCGGCGATCACCCAGACGCGCGCCAGGTCGGCGATGGTCAAGAGCTCTGTCGACGGATCGACCGATGTGCCCACCGAGATGCCGCGGTGGACGACGACGCCACCGCGCGGGGCGGTCACCGTCACGAGCCGCCGCGCCTGACCGGTGGCTTCGATGGCCCCAATCTCGGCCTCGGTCATGCCGAGCACCTTCAACCGTGCCCGCGCGCTGTCGACGATGGCGCTGGCCGGGCCCTGCCCGACGGCGCGGCGGGCGATCAGGTACTCGTTCTGCGACGACAGCAGCTCTTGCGAGAAGATGCCGGCGAGGGGCGCCCCCGCCCGCACGGTCTCACCCGTCGTGCTGACGTGCAGCTCTTCGATCCACCCCGCCACCCGCGTGTGCACATGAGAGATGCGCGACTCATCGAGCACCACGGTGGCGATGGCGCGGAGCGGGGTGGAGATCGTTTCACGCCGCACCTCTTCGAAGCGCACGCCGATGGCCGGCATGCGTGCTGGATCGACGTCGACCGGACCGCGCGGGTGCGCACCTGTGTCCGGCCGAGGAGGTCCAGCGACCGGACCAGGGGGCGCGCGGACGACCTCAGCCGCGCGCGCCCGCTCGGCCCGCCAGCTGCTACCCAGCAGAAGCACAGTGACGACGCCGACGACGACAGCGACGGCGGCCAGTCCTCGCAGGGTTCTTGCGCGCGTCATGGCCTCACCTCGTTCGTGGCGCTGCTGCTGACAGCCATCGCCCGGTTCAGGCGCAACCAGGCAAGCCCAAGCTCGACCTCGGCGCCGATCAAGTCGCCCTCTGCCGACCACAGCGTCTGCGCTGCGTCGATCACGCTGACCAGCGGCAACGCGCCCGCTGCATAGGCGGTGATGGTCGGATCAATGACGCGCTGGGTGCGGGGGATGACGTCGTCGCGCAAGGTGAGGAAGCGATCGCGGGCGGCCAGCACCTGGAAGCGTGCGGTCGCGGCTTCACCCTCGACCATGCGGGTCATCGCGCCGAGGTCGGCGCCGGCCATGTCGACCATCGCTTCGGCTTCGCGGACGCTGGCGTCGACGCGACCTCGCCAGATCGGGATCGTGACGCCGACCATCAACATCCAGCCCGGTCCGTCGCTCATCGTGTAGGCCGGCCCTGTGCGCACCATGCCCATCGGCCAGCCCATCGCGCCCATTGCCTGAACGTCAGCTTCGGCTGCGCGGACTTCGGCCCGGCCCGCTGACAGCTCGGGGCTGTGGTCGAGCGCAGCCCTGCGCACCGCGGACCATGCCGTGGGCACGGCCTCCATCACCGGGCTCTCCAGCGGCGGCACGACGGCGTCAGGGCGGCGGGCCAGGCTCGCGTTCAGCATGGCCTCAGCGGCACGCACCTCGGAGCGCAGCACGCGCGCGGCGCCCTCGAGCCGCGCGACCTCGACCTCGGCGCGCAGCACGTCGGGCTGCGCACCCATGCCACCGGCGTAGCGGGCGTTGGCGGCCACGACGAGCAGGCGCGGCAGCACCAGCTGCTCGTCGACGAGCTCGGCCCTGCGCCGGCGCTCGTGCACCATCAAGAAGGCGCGCGCGGCGTCGAGCTCAACGTCGAGCACGACGCGATCGGCTTCGGCGGCAATGCGCGCGGCCGACGCCTCCGCTGCCGCGCGTCGATCCTGGTTCACCCCCGAGAGGGGAAAGCGCTGTTCGACCGTCATGCTGACGTCGGCGCCGTGCAGCGCGAACGGCAGGTGGTCGACCGACGGCGACACCATCGGATCTTCGAGCGACGACACGATGGCGGGTCGCTCGGCGGCGGCCCGAGCTGCGGCGCGCGCGGCCTTGATCTCGGCGCGGTGGTCTTGGGCGTGACGCAGCACGTCCGCGAGGCGCAGCGGATCGGGGAGCGCGTCTTTTCGATCCTCCGTCGCCGCTCGCTCGCCGTTGACATCGGGCGAAGGAGCGGCGGGCTCGCCAACGACGGCGGCACACCACAGCAGGGGCAGCAGCAGGGTCACGGCTTGCTCCGTCGCACCGCGCGCCGAAGGAGCTTCTGCGCCTCGAGGACCGTGACCGGCACGAGACCGACCGCGATGCTCAGGGCGCACTCCGCGAGCGAGAGGTCGTGGACGCCAAACAAAGTCTGCGTGAAGGGCAGGTGGTGGATGCCGAGCTGCAGCGCGACGCTGAGGACGACGACCAGCAGCAGCCAGAGGTTCTG
>JANNAY010001134.1:0-2009 GCA_031384945.1 Deltaproteobacteria bacterium | reverse complement strand
GCAGGCAGCTCTTTCTCGTCGAGACCGGCGGTCTGCTCGAGGCGCGCGACCTCGAACGAGAGCTTCTGCAGGCGCTCTTCGGCGGCGCGCTTGTCGTCGTCGAGGGCGGCGAGGGATTCGTCGAGCTCGCCCAACGAATCGACCAGCGAGCGCTCTTGCACGCCGAGGTCTTTCAGCGCGCCCTGCTTGGCCTCGATCTCGCGCCGCAAGACTTCGAGGTTCGCCGTCGCGTCTTTCACCGTCGTCGCGTCTTTCGCCGGCGTCTGCGCGCCGGCGAATTGTGCAAACGCACACAAGAGAAGAACCGCGCGCTTCACCGGTTGGATCGCAAGAAGCGAAAGACGCTCAACAGCGCGCCGAGAGCGCCGAGGCCGACGCCGACGCCGACGACGGCGACCAGCATCCACCAGGGCAGGGGATCGAGGGTGAAGGTGCCCAGCGCGCCCGAGAGCGCGGTGCGCACCACGCGCGCCAGCGAAGAGTGCGCGAGTGCGAGGGTGACCAGGGCGATGACGGCGCCGAGGGTGCCTTGCACGATGCCCGACAGCAGCAGTGGCATGGCGACGAAGGCGTCAGACGCCCCCACCAACTTCTGGATCGCGATCTCGTCTTTGCGCACCAGCACCGTCAGGCGCACGGCGTTGCTGACGACGACGACGACGACGAGGACGATCAAGACCGCGAGAAAGAGACCAGCGCCGTGCAGCAGCCGCATCAGCGCGTCGATGCGCCTGAGCTCACCGCCGGGGTGCAGCACTTCGTCGACACCGTCGATGGCGCTGATGCGCTGCACCAGCTCTTCGCGTGTGCCGCCCTCGTCGAGCCCGAAGCGCGGCACGATCTCGACGACCCACGGCATCGTCAGTCCGGCCGATCCTTGCAGGGCCTCGCTGCCCCCGAGCCCGCGCCGCGCGCGGTCGAGCGCCTGCTCGGGCGTCATCAACGTCGCCGACGCCACGCCTGGCGTGAGCTGAATGCGGGCTCTGACCTCTTCTGCAGCGGCGGCGCCGTCGTGGCTGACGTCGTCGTCGAGAAAGGCGACGGCGGCGACGGATTCGCCGACGGCCTGGGCGACGGCGCGAAAATTCCACAGCACCGTCGAGAACGCCGTCAGCGAGAACAGTCCGAGCGCTGTCATCAGCACCGCGAAGAAGAACGGCAGCCCGCCGCTCTTCACCGAGCGCCAGCCGTGCTTCAGCACCGACGCCGACAGCGCGACAATCACGCCGCGCCCCGCTGGCCAGAGGGTGAATTGTGCAAACGCACATCGGCGGCCAAATCGAAGGCGGGGGCGTCGTGGGCGACGCGTCCTTGATCGATGACGACGACGCGGCGCCGCCCGCCCGACAGCAGCGCTGGATCGTGGGTGGCGACGATGACGGTGGTGCCGCGCACGTGGGCTGTCACGAGCAGCTCGATGACCTCTTTGGCGCGCTCGGCGTCGAGGTTGCCGGTGGGCTCGTCACACAAGAGCACCGCGGGCTCTACGACGAGGGCGCGGGCGATGGCGGCGCGCTGTTGCTCACCACCCGACAGCGAGGCCGCGGGGTGGTGGGTCTTGTGCGAGAGGCCGACCTCTTTGAGCACCGAGACGCAGCGGCGCACGACGTCGTCGCGGCCTTTGCCTTGCACCTCGAGGGCGAGGGCGACGTTGTCGAGCACGCTGAGGTTGCCCAGCAGCTTGAAGTCTTGAAACACCACCCCGATCGAGCGTCGGGTGCGCGCGACCTCGCTGCGTTTGAGCCGCGCGAGGTTTCGGCCCTGCAGCATCACTTGTCCTGACGATGCTGCTTCTGCGCAGAACAGCAGCCGCAAGAGCGTCGACTTTCCCGCGCCTGATGCGCCGGCAAGCACAACGAATTCGCCCTTGTCGATGGTGAGGTTGACGTCGTCGAGGGCGGGCCTGTCGGCGCCTGGGTAGACCTTGCCCACGTGGTACAGCTCAATCACCGGCCGATCCTGTCACGCGCGGATCGGCGGCTCCACTCCGCGCTCTGAACCCACCTGGA
>JANNAY010001128.1:0-2068 GCA_031384945.1 Deltaproteobacteria bacterium | reverse complement strand
TATCGGTGACGACGTCGTCATCATGGCGAACCCCGACAGCTTCGACGCGCGCGACACCTTTGCCCCCGGTCTGTTCGCGGGCGCCACGGTCGCCATCACCGGCGGCGGCAGCGGCATCGGTCGCCGCACCGCGGTGCGCTTCGCGCAGCTCGGCGCTCGCGTGTCGATCTGTGGGCGACGGCGCGAGGCCCTCGACGAAAGCAAAGCCCTCGTCGACGCCGCGGCCGTCGCTGCCGGCTTCGCGCCCACCTGCTTTGTGCAGACCGCCGACGTGAAGAAGCCCGAAGAGATGGTGGCGTGGCGCGACGGCACCCTCGGCGCCTTTGACAAAGCTGACGTCGACGTCGTCGTCTGCAACGCCGGCGCGAACTTTCTGGCGCCCGCGGCGTCGATCTCGCCCAATGGCTTCGCCACCGTCATCGGCACCATCTTGATGGGCACGTGGAACACGGTGCACGCGTGGTTTCCCCACCTCGCTGACCGTCCGGTGCACAAGGGCACGTCGTCGATCATCATGATGGCGGCGACCAATGGCTACACGGCGTCGCCGTTGATGGCCCACAGCGGCGCCGGCAAGGCCGGCATGTTGAACCTGACCCAGACCCTCGCCGTCGAGTGGGCGCCGTCGCGCGTCAGAGTCAACGCCGTCGCCCCCGGCCCCGTCGACACCGAGGGCGCCAACAGCCGTTTGTGGGCCGACAGCGAGGCCAGAAAGCGCGTCGAGAAATCCGTGCCGCTCGGCCGCATGGGCAACGTCGACGATTGCAGCGACGCGGTGCTGTTTCTTTGTTCACCTGCGGCGCGCTTCATCACGGGCACGACGGTGACAACCGATGGCGGCAACTTCTTGAAACCTTTGCCTGAATTGTTGTGACGCCTTGAAAGCATGCGGGCGCGTTGGCATGCGCTCTTCATGACCGATCCCGTCGTCGTCGAGGCTGCGCTTCCGGGCTTCTTTGCCCGCCTTGCGCTCGCCTTTCAGGTGCTCTTCAACGCGCTGCTCGCGCAGAAGCTGTTGCTGCCCGCGCCCCCGGATCAGCCGAGCAACGAGCCGAAGGTCGTCGAGCGGGTCGTCGAGAAGATCGTCGAGGTTGAGAAGGTCGTCGAAAAGATCGTCGAGAAGATCGTCGAGAAGAGAGCGCCACCCGAAGAGGGCGCGCTGCATTTGCTGTCGATCTTTCAGCGCGACGGGCGCTTCGTCGACTTTCTCAAAGAAGACATCACCAGCTTCACCGACGCCGACGTCGGCGCGGCTGCGCGGCTGGTGCACCAGGGCTGCAAGAAAGCGCTCGACGCGTATTTCGTGTTGGCGCCCGTCAAAACCGAAGAAGAAGGCGCCGCCGTCGTCGTCGAACGCGGCTTCGACGCCGCCGCCGTCAGACTCGCCGGCGACGTCAAAGGCGAAGCCCCCTTCAAGGGAACGCTGGCGCACGGCGGATGGAAGGCGGTCGAGGTGAAGCTGCCCGAGCGTCCGGGCTTCGTCGATCAGCGCATCGTGGCGCCTGCCGAAGTTGAGGTGAAGGGATGACACAGAAGTTTGCCATCGGCATCGATCTGGGCACCACCAACACCGCCGTCGGCTTCGTCGCCCTCGACGACGAAAAGGCGCAGCCTGCTGTGTTTTCGCTGCCGCAGGTGGTGGCATCACAAGAGAGTGCGTCGAAGACCCTCTTGCCCTCGTTCTTGTATCAACCGGCGACCGGCGAATTGCCCGCGGGTGCGCTCGCGCTGCCCTGGGCGAAAGACCGCGACTTCGCCGTGGGCACCTTTGCCAAAGACCGCGCCGCGTCGGTGCCGGGTCGCGTGATCGCGTCGGCGAAGTCGTGGCTGGTGCACCCCGGCGTCGATCGGCGTGCGCCGCTGTTGCCCTTCGGCGCCGCCGCCGACAGCGATGTGCCGCGCCTCTCTCCTGTCGAGGTGCAGGCGCGCTTTCTCAGCCACCTGCGCGAGGCGTGGGACGCCCAACACAAAGACGCGCCTTTCGCCGAGCAGCGGCTGGTGCTGACGGTGCCGGCGTCGTTTGACGTCGTGGCGCGGGCGCTGACCGAAGAAGCCGCTGCCGCCGCCG
>JANNAY010001122.1:0-7448 GCA_031384945.1 Deltaproteobacteria bacterium | reverse complement strand
TTGCGCGCCCGTCCGGCGGCGGCGGCGACCCCTTCGCCAACCTCGGCGCCGGTGGCGGCGCGGCCCCCTCGCCGTTTGGTGGTGGCGGCGCGCCAGCGAATCCCTTCGGCGGTCCGCAGACGGGCTCGAACAGCACCGCCGGTTTCGACAAGCCGAAAGAGCTGTCGGACCCGTTCGCGCCGCGCCCCGGTCAAGGCGGCAACGGCGGCGCCCCTGCCTCGGATGATCCGTTTGCCAAGGTCCCCGTCGACGATCCGTCGGGGCCAGCCCTCACCGTCAACCGTGCGCAAGCGGGCCTGCCCGGCCAGTGGACGCTGAAGACCGGCGTCGGCGAAGAAGTGCTCGACCTCGCCGAGCTGCGCGATCGCGTGAAGAGCGGCGCCGTGCGCGCCGACGACAAAGCCGGCCCCGTCGGCGAACCGCTGAAGTCGATCAAAGATCAGCCGCTGTTGGCGGTGTCGCTGCAGCAGCCGAAGAAAGAAGAGAAGCCGAAGGTCGCCGGGGCCCGCTCCGCCGGCGTCTCGCTCTCGGTGCCGAAGCCGTTGCTCTACGGCGTCGCCGCCATCGTCATCGTCGTCGTCAGCGGCGTCGGCCTCTTCAAGTTCAAGCCCGAGCTCTTCGAGCGCCGCTCAGAGGCCGGCGTGAACCCGCTGCGCCGCGCGAAGCAGCTGTGGCAGCGGCAGTTCCCCGACGTCGACGGCACTGCGCAAGAGCACCTCGTCGAGGGCAAGAAGCAGATGCGCCTCGACACTGCCGCCGGCTACAGAAAGGCCGACGACGAATTGCGCCAGGCCCTGCTGCTCGACATTGGCAACGTCGCCGCCACCGCCGCGTGGGCCGAGAACTTCGCGCACCTGCCCACCGTGCGCGCCGACCTCGAAGGCTCGACGTTGGCGCAAGAGGCGCTCGACTACACCTTGAAGCGCGAGCCCGAGAACATCGACCTCTTGCGCGCTGAAGGTGCGTTGAAGCTCGCGCTCGGCAACATCAACGAAGCCCAGCGCATCTTGCTCAAGGTGCAAAAGCTGGCGCCCAACGACGTCGACACCCTCGTCGTGCTCGCGCAGACGTATTTGTCGGAGAACCCGGCGGATGCGCTGGCCATCATCCAGCGTGATGTGCGCGCGAAAGATCCCGAGCTCAAGGCAGCCTTCGTGATCGAGGGTGCGGCCCAGCGTCGTCTCGGCGCCTTCAAAGAGTCACGCGAGATGCTCGAGGCGCGGCTCGTCACCGATCCGCAGAACGTCGGCGCGCTCAAAGAGATCGCCAAGCTCGAGCTCGACCTCGGCCACGCCGACGCCGCGCTGCGCGCGCTGACGAAGCTGCTCGACGCCGAAGACAAAGACGTCGAGGCGCACTTGCTGCGCGCCAAGATCAACTACCAGGTGAAGGGCGGCACCGAGGGCTTGAAGGCCGCGGACACGCAGCTCAACGAAGTGCTCGCCAAACACGAAGGCGCCGCCGGCGACCTCTTGTTGTCGGTGCTCGCGCACGCCGCCTATGTGAAGACGCAGCTCGGCGAAGTCGACGCCGCCATCGCCCTCGGCGAACGCGCCCGCGCCACCGATGCGTCGTATCCGTCGGCGCTGTTCGTGCTCGGTCGCGCCTACGCGCAAAAGGGCGACCTCGAGAACGCCAAGAAGACGCTGGAGCAGGCGGTGCGGGCGACCGAGGCGAAGGAAGCGTTCTCGTATTGGGCGCCCCTCGTTCGCTCTGAGCTCGCAGCCGTGCAAGCGCGCGCGGGCGATGAGCAAAACGCGATTCGCAACGATGAAAAAGTCATCGACTACGATCCGCGAAACATCCGCGCTCACTTCTCGTTGGCGGCCATCTACGTCAAAAATGAGAAGTACACGCAGGCGATGACGATCATGCGCCGCGCTCTGGCCAACGACCCGCACTACGAGCTCGACCGCCTCTTGCCGACCGACTTTCCGACGCCAAAGTCTGACCTGAGCGCGTTTGCCGACGCGTTTCGCGACGCCAAGACGCCGAAGGATGACGAGTCGTTGCTGTCATTGAAATACTCATCAGAGGGCATGATTCGTTACCATGCAGGTGAGATCACCAAGGCCGAAAACCTCTTTGCCCAAGCCCTCAAGGTAGACCGCTACAACCATGCAGCGCTCCTCTACCTATCGGTGATCGAGATGGAGCGCGGCAGCTTCAACGACGCCAAACGCCGCTTGAAGCTCGCTGTCGACACCACCGCTGCATCGCATCCGGTGACGCGTCTGTATCTGGCGCGCGCTGAGCTCGCGTCCGGTGACGACGAGAACGCCCGCAAGCGCTTGCAGGACCTTGTGGAGACCGAGCCCACGCTGGTGCAGGCGCGCTACTCGCTGGCCATGACGCTGCGGCAGCAGAAGCTCGAGGCGCAGGCCGCGGGCGAGCTGAAGAACGTCGTCGTGCAAGACCCTGACTTCTTGCCCGCCAAGCAGGCCCTCGCCGAGAAGCTCTAACGCAGCGCCGCTCCACGTCGCCTGCGCAGCGCCGTTGCCCTGCGTTGCTCGCGCCGCAGAGCCCAGCACCCCGCTGCGCCGTTGCCCTGCGTGCCGCTGCGTTGCTCGCGCCACAGAGCCCCCAGCGCCCCGCTGCGCCGTTGCCCTGCGCGCCGCTTGCGTTGCTTGCGCCGCAGAGCCCCCAGCACCCCCGCTGCGTTGCTCGCGCCGCAGAGTCCCCAGCACCCCCGCTGCGCGGGGGCAAAGCCGTCTTCACGATTGCCCTGCCCTCCACACCCTGCGCGGGGCAAAGCCGTCTTCACGATTGCCCTGCCCTCCACACCCTGCGCGGGGCAAAGCCGTCTTCACGATGCCAGGCCCCGTGAACTCGGTGCATGCGGGCTTGTGCAACGCAGGGGGCTCAGCGCGAGCTTTCGTGAGCTTCGCGCGCCCTGACCCATCGTGAACCCCGCGAAACCGGGGAAGTCGGTTGGCGATGCACCATCATCGCTGCTGCTCACAGCCGTGCGCAGCACAAACCAAATGAGGCCGGCCGAACACGCTCGAGCGCGACAAGGATCGTCGCGGCCGGAGCGCCATGCTCTCCGCGGACGATGCACAACTGCAGTTGTGAATCAGCCGAAGTGGTGGGCGCTCAGCCGCAACCCGGCGAACGTGCCGTTCCACGCGATGGTGCCGACGTCGTCGCCGGCGGCGCCCGCGATGACCATCAACGGCAGCAAGTGCTCTTCGCGCGGATGCGCCATGTGGGCCATCGGCGCGCGCTGCCAATCGTTGAGCAAGCGCTCGCGCTCTGCCGGTGACGACGTCGTCGCCGTGCGCAGCCAGGCATCGAAGGCCTCGGCGACCGGCGCGCTGCGCGAGCCGAAGGCGCGGAGGTTGTGGTAGGTCATGCCGCTGCCGACGATGAGCACACCCTCGTCGCGCAGCGGTTGCAGCGCCTTGCCGATGGCGTGGTGGGTCGCCGGGTCGAGGCCCGCCTGCAGCGAGAGCTGCACAACGGGCACGTCAGCCTCTGGAAAGGCCACCTTGAGCGGAACGAACGTGCCGTGGTCGTAGCCGCGGCTGTCGTCTTCGCCCGAGTCGATGCCAGCGTCTTTCAACAGCGTGCGCACGCGCGCCGCGAGAGCCGGGTCGCCGGGGGCGGGCCAGGTGAGCTCGTACGATTCTTTGGGAAAGCCGTAGTAGTCAAAGAGCAGCGGCGGCGCTTTCGACGTCGTCACCGTCGGCTTCTTCTCTTCCCAGTGCGCGCTGATCACGAGCAGGGCTTTGGGCACAGCGATCGCTTTGACCGAGCGCAGGTAGCCCTTGAGGTCGTCGTATTCGGCGGCGGTGCCGAAGCCGAGGTCGACGAAGGGCCACGGTCCACCGCCGTGTGGCAGGAACACGACGGGCATGCGGTCGGACTTCTTCGTTGTCATCAAGGACGACGAGGCCGACTCTTGGGACTCGGGCCGTGACACCGCGGCGCCAGCAGCGGCGAGTCCAGCGGTGGCGGCGATGCCTGCGGTGGCGGTGCGGCGGGTGATCATGGCGTGCTCCATTCCACAGTGGGATGCGGCGACAACGACGTCGTTGCGGCCTGCGCCGTCGTCGGTGTCGTCGTGGCGCGCAACGGACTGTTTCATCTGCGCAACAATCAGCGGCGCTTCGCCTTCTTTGTTGCTGGCGGCGTGAACGGCGACTTCAGCGACGTCAGGCCGAGCTTGAGCGCGTCGACGAGGGCGCGGGTGCGCCGCGGCAGGTGCGTGTTGCCGGGAAACACCACGCTGATCGGACGCGGCGGTGGCTCGTGGTCTTCAAGCAAGACCACGAGCTTCTTCTCGAGCAGGTACGGCGCCACCTGGTACGAGATGAGCATGCCGACACCGACGCCTTTGACGCAGGCGTCGACGGCGGGGCCAGCGTGGTTGAAGTCGATGTTGCCGCGCACGGGCATGGTCACCGCGCGCTTGCCGTCGTGAAACGTCCACCACGGACCGCTGACGGCGCCGGTGTAGCCGATGCAATTGTGCTCGAGCAGCTGGCGCGGCGTCTGCGGCGCGCCGTGCTTCTTCAGATACGCGGGGCTGGCGACGACGACGCGGCGGACGCGGCCGACGACGGATTGGACGAGGCTGCTGTCGTCGAGGGCGCCGATGCGGACGCCGACGTCGACGCCCTCTTCGACGAGGTTCACCACCCGGTCGTAGAGCTGCAGGTGCACGCTGACGTGCGGGTTCGCCGCCAAGAAGCGCAAGACGATGGGCGCCACCACCATCTGCCCGAACAACACCGGCGCGGTGACGACGACGCGGCCGCTGACGTCGTCGGCGTCTCTGACGGCGGCGTCGGCGTCACAGACGGCGGCGACCACGGCGCGGGCGCGGTCGAGGTAGGCGCGGCCTTCGTCGGTCAGCGCGATCTTTCGTGTCGTGCGGGTGAACAGACGCACGCGCAGCGAAGACTCTAACGACGACAACGCCCGCGTCACCGATGGCGTCGACGTCGACAGCGCCGTCGCGGCCCTGGTCAGCGACCCCTGCTCGGCGATGGCGATGAAGGTCTCCAATGCCTTGAGCTTGTCCATCTCTTGATTGTTTCACTTTTCACAAGAGTCTTGTTCGCGCCGGCCTCTTTGTTTCACTGCTGGCCGCGCGCATCTTCGGCTTCGCCAGTCGGGATTCGCCTGCCGCGGCCGGTTCGCTTGTTTCAACACGTGCGAATCGCTGTCTTTTCTTGAGGAGCACTTCGATGACGACTTCTGCACCTTCTGCCGCCTCGACCCACGGCGCCGCGCGCCTCTACCGCCACCCGCTCTCGGGCCACTCGCACCGCGCCCAGCTCTTTCTCTCGATCCTCGGTGTGCCGCACACCCTCGTCGACGTCGACGTGTTGCAGGGGCAGCACAAGACGCCGGCGTTCTTGCACAAGAACCTCTTTGGCCAGCTGCCGGTGCTCGAAGACGGCGACGACGTCATCGCCGACAGCAACGCCATCCTCGTCTACCTCGCGCTCAAGCACGACACCGCGGGCGTGTGGCTGCCGCGCGATCCGCGGGGGTTTGCCGAGGTGCAGCGCTGGTTGTCGGTGGCCGCGGGACAGCTGGCGTTTGGTCCGGCGGCGGCGCGCCTGATCGCGATCTTCAAGTCGCCCTTTCAGCCCGACGAAGTGAAGGGCCGCGCCCGCGCGTTGTTTGCTGTGTTGGAGAAGCACCTCGCCGGGCGCGATTTCTTGTTGGGACCGACACCGACCATCGCCGACCTCGCCCTCTACGCCTACGTCGACCGCGCCCCCGAAGGCGGCGTCGCGCTCGACGACTACGCCGTTGTGCGCGGCTGGCTCGCGCGCATCGAGGGCCTCAAGGGCTTCGTGCCGATGACGAAGCTGCCGTCATGAAGAGCATCACCGAAGAGCCCTTTCACGCCGGTGAGCAGGCCGTGCAAGAGCGCTTCGGCGTGCGCGCGCGCCTGCAAGAGATCGGTCCGCGCTTGATGCGCACCTTTCTCACCGACGAGCACCGCGCGTTCTTTCCGCAGCTCGACTTCGTCGTGGTCGGCGTCGTCGACGAAGACGGCAGGCCGCGCGCGACCATCGTCGATGGTGGCGCGCAGTCGCCGACGCCGAAGACGCTGTCGTTCGCGCTGCCCGCTGCTGCCGATCCGGCCGCGGCCCGCATGAACGTCGGCGCGCCGATCGCGGTGCTCGGGCTGCAGCCGCACACGCGCCGGCGCAACCGCGCCAACGGCGTGGTCGGCGCCGGCGCCGAAGGCCGCGTCGTCGTCGATGTGCGGGCGACCTTTGGCAACTGTCCGAAGTACATCGCGCCGCGCCGGGCCCGACGCGCGCCGAAAGAGCCGGCGCAGACAGAGAAGCACAGCCACCTCACAGCATCTGATGTGGAGTGGATCCGCGGCGCCGACACCTTCTTTATCGCGAGCGCGCACGTCGAAGCTGGAGACGACGTCGCAGCCCACGGCGTCGACGTCTCACACCGCGGCGGCCCCGCAGGCTTCGTCGGCGTCGCTTCCGGCGCAGAGGGCGACGTCTTGTGGGTGCCTGATTATCAGGGGAATTTCTATTTCAACACCCTGGGAAACCTCGAAGTGAACCCGCACGCGGGACTGGTCTTCGTGCGCGACGGCGACCTGTTGCAGCTGTCCGTCGACGTCGACATCGTGTGGGAAGAGCCGCGGGCGATGAAGATGCGCGTCACCGATGTCGTGCGCGTGAAGAACGCGGTGGCGCTGCGGCTGGTCGACTAAACGGCAGCGACGATCGTGAAGACTTCGATCTGCTGCTCGCGGCCTTTGACGGAGATGGTGCCGAAGACCTTGACGTCGACGACGCCGGGGCCAGCGGCGTCGACGACGTCTTTGGAGAGCAGGACCTCGACGCCCTGATCTTTGGTGGCGCTCTCGAGGCGCGACGCGAGGTTCACGACGTCGCCGATGATTGTGTACTGCGCGTGATCCATCGTGCCGACGTTGCCGGCGACGGCGGCGCCGTAGTGGACGCCGACGCCCATCTTCAACGGCGACTCGCCGCGCTCGAGCCTTCGCGCGTTGTGCCTGTGCAACGCGACCTGCATGTCGCGCGCGGCGAGCAGCGCGCGACGGGCGTCATCGCCCTTCGAGCGCGGGGCGCCGAAGACGGCCATGATGCCGTCGCCGATGTATTTGTCGACGACGCCGCCGTGCCGCGTGATCACCGCGACCATGTCTTCGAGGTAGGCGTTGAGCTGCGTGACCAACGCTTCGGGCGCGAGCTTCTCTGAGTAGGTGGTGAAGCCGCGCAAGTCAGAGAACAAGACTGCGACGTGCTGGCGGCTGCCGCCCATGACGATCTCGTCGACGGCGAGGGCTTCTTCGGCGACTTCGCGGCCGACGTAGGCGCCGAGGCGCTCGCGGGCGCGCTCGGCTTCGATGGCGCGCTCGGCGCTGCGCGCGGCGAGGTCGAGGGTGCGCGAGGCGACGAGCACGGCGACGACGCCGGCGCCGCCGATCT
>JANNAY010001086.1:0-5598 GCA_031384945.1 Deltaproteobacteria bacterium | reverse complement strand
CAAGCTCCTCTTCTTCCGCGGCAAAGATCTCGTCGATGTCGAGAAGTTGCTGCTGGTGCAGGGCGACCAGCTCGACAGCGCCTACGTGCGACGCTGGTTGGTCGACATGATGGGCGAGGGCGACGAACGTGTCGTCGCCCTCGACCAGATGCTCGCGCGTCGTTGACGTCGTCGTCGTCTACGTTCGTCTACGGGGCGCAGGCCAGGTACGCGCCGCTGACCCAACCCGTGAGCGAGCCCTTGCGCACCTGGTGCCACGCCGAGGTGAACGAGATCTTCTCGCCGTTTCTGGTGTCGAGGCGCTGCACGACAGCGCCGCTGCTGAGCTCTCCGAGCTTGCGCGTGGCGCTGTCGTGGTCGGCTCTCACGTTGACGGGCACGCCCGCGTCGGTGGCGACCTCGAGGCTGTCGCAGACGGGGGTGACTCTGACGGCGTCGAAGACGATCTTGCGATCGAGCGACCCGCGCTCGCCCGAGTTGTCGCCGAGCCACACGCGCTGCTCGTCGCCGCGGGCGAACTGGAAGTCGCCGAGCTTGCGCCAGCCGGCCGCCGCCGCCTGGTCGAGGTCTTTGGTGTCGACGACGCCGTTGTGGCGAATGCGGTAGTGCGCCTGCCGCGACGTGGCGACGTCGCCGTCGACGAAGGCTTCGACGCGGTATTTGCCGGCGCGGCCGATGTTCAAGCGCCAGGTGACGCTGTTGTCGGCGTCGGGGGCCGCGGTGGCGTGGGTCCACAAGAGGTCGCTGCCGTAGCCCTGATTCGATTCAGCGCGCCAGTACGAGGCGGTGCCGCCGACGTCGAAGCAGGCGTGGTCGTCGTCGATGACCGCGCCGACTTTGGCGATGTTGCCGCAGTCGCCGCCGCCGTCGACGGGGGCGCCACCGCTGGCGTGGTTGTCTTTGGCGTGGGCCCAACCGGCCGGCACCCAGCTGCCCCAGCGTGCGCCGATGCGGCCGTTGGCGAAGGGCAGGCGCGCCTTGCCGTTCGAGTTGCTGACGTTCTGCTCGATGACGTCGACGAAGTCGGCGCCGACGGCGGTGACGAGGGCAACGTGGCCCCACTGGCCGACTTCCCAGACGACCATGTCGCCGGGGACGGGCGGGTGGTCGCGGTCGCCGTTGCTGAAGACGTTGACCTTGTCGCGCGGGGCGCCACGCAAGAGGTCACGGGCGTTGCCGTACCAACGCAGGTCCCACTTGCGTTTGAAGTGGCGCATGACGAGCTCGACGCACTGGTACTGCAGGCCGCCAGCGATGCCGCCCTGTCCCGCGCACGCCGTGCCCGTGCCCGTGTCGCGGCCGTTCGACTTGGCCGCCGTGCCATCAAAGGTCTGCAGCGTCGTGCCGCAGGCGGGCATCAGCGCCTGCTCGTCTTCGCCAGAGGGGTTCACCACCTCGGCGGTCTCGAGCAGCTCACCGTTGTCATCGACCTCGAGGTCGTTCGCGCAGCCGATCGACGCCACCAGCGCCATCGTCAGGCCGACCCCCGAAACGCGGGCCGTTGTCGCCAACACTGCCCGCACTGCCATCTTCTTCATCGCGAACTCCCTGCTGTCGGACCGGGTCGTCCCTGACCGATTCATCAATCAATCATGAGCGCCGGTTCGGGTCTTCGCATCAGGCAGGAGGAGGAGGCTTCGGATCCGCCATCGCCTTCTTCGGCTTTGCAAAGCGATCTGTCGTCACACCCGCGCGCGTTCCGACCTCAGCTGAAGAAATATCTAGAGCACGGTTCGCATTTTGACATCAGGCGGAATGGCGAAGGGGTGGGCCTCCAGAGCGCATTGATCAACATAGATGCGGCGATCAACGTTGATCCACACCCTCTGGCAGCCCACCCACCCTTCGCGCGGCGCCGTTCCCCTCTGCGCCGCGGGCGGCTACGTCGTCGGCCGTCATGACCCGTCAGGCGACACTCCAAGGGTTCCTCTCCGCAATGCCTCCGCGTGGCCCTTGGAGCCTCGTCGCATCATGAACCGTCGCCTTCTCGAGCTGCTCGCCGACAAGCGCATCCAACGCGGCTTGTTGTTGGTGGCGCTGTGGCTGCCGGCCCTGCTCGTGCTCGTCGTCGTGCGCGAGGTGCTGCTGCCCTTCTTGCTGGCGTTCGCGCTCGCCTACGTGATCACGCCGCCGGTGCGGTGGCTCTCGGCGCAGAGGCTTCCCCGCGGGCGCATGTTGCCGCGCTGGGCCTCAGTGCTGGTGCTCTACGCCATCGCTGGCGTCGTCATCTGGGTCGGCGGCCGCGTCTTCGTGCCCCAGCTCTACAAAGAGGTGAAGCGCTTAGCGACGGAGTCAAAAGAGGTCTTTCACCAGCTCTCCGACGAGAACATCGCCATCAAGGCGAAAGAGCTCGAGGCCTGGATCGACGCCAACGATCTGCCGATCCACATCGTCACCGCCGAAGACGAAGACGCTGGCCCCGACGAAGACGGCTTCGAATTCGGCGCCGCCGGCCCCGCCTTCAACAAAGGCCGCGACGGCACCGTCATCGACCTCGACGTCGTCAGCACCGCGCAAGACCTGATCAGAAAGGCCAAAGACTTCGCCAAGTCAGAGGCGCTCAAGGCGGCGACGCAGGTGCAGTCGGCGCTGGCGTTCGCGCTGCGTTTCGTCTTTTCGTCGTTTCTCGTGTTGATGCTGACGGCCTTCATCGTCGCCGACGCCGAGCGCATCACCACCTTTTTGCTGACCATCACGCCGGTGCGCGACCGCGAGACGCTGCAAGAGCTGATGCGCCGCATCGACGGCGGCCTCTCTGGCGTCGTGCGTGGTCAGCTCACCATCTGCGTCATCAACGGCCTGCTCACCCTCGTGGGGCTCTTGCTGCTCAAGGTGAAGTTCGCCTTCTTGCTGGCGACCTTGGCGTCGATCTTCTCGTTGATTCCCATCTTTGGCAGCATCTTGTCGACGATCCCCATCGTCATCGTCGGCATGTCGTCGGGGCTGTCGACGGCGGTGCTGGCGGTGCTGTGGATCGTGGGCATCCACGCCCTCGAAGCGAACTTCTTGAACCCGAAGATCATGGGTGATGCGGCCAAGATTCACCCGCTGCTCGTGGTGCTCTCGCTCGTCATCGGCGAGAGCTTTTACGGCCTCGCCGGCGCCTTGTTCGCCGTGCCCTTGATGAGCGCGCTCGTGACGATTTGGAAAGCGGTGCGCCAGCGCGCCATGAAGCTCGACGCCGAGATCGGCCGCGAAGAGGTCATCGTCCCCGTCGAGCCGCGCGCGCCCATGCGCAAGATGAAGACCAGCGACGGCGGCTGATCACTTTCTCAGAGAGATGAACTGCACCTTCGCCTCGCCGCCGCCTTCGACGTTGTCGATGGTGACGATGGCCGCCATGCCGCGCGACGTCTTCTTGCCATCGATCATGGCGATGCCGAACGACGACGCCGAGCCGACGTTGACGAACAGCGACTTCGTGGGCTTCTTCATCGGCAGCGCCAACAGCTTGTGCTTCGCCGGGTCGTCGGTGGCGCGTCCGCCGGCCTCAAGAATGTGCCCGAAAATGCCAAAGCGCAGGTTGCCCTCTTGCAGCAGCGCAGCGAGGTCGGTGTCGCCGACGTTGCCGAAGTCGTTGGTGGCGTCGAGAGACTTCTTGTCGACGCCACGCGGCGGTCCGTGCGCCGTCAAGATGGCCAGCTCGCCCTTCTTGTTGATGCCGTCGACGAGGCCTCTGACGACGTCGACGTCTTCGGCTTTGTAGAAGCAGCCGCCTGGCTTGACGAACTTGCGCACGCTCCACCCCGGCAGCGACAGAATGTGCACCCCGCCAAGGTCGACGTCGCGGATGAAGTTCATGTCGAGAATCGCTGGGTGCTTCTTCTCTTCGTCGCCAAAGGCGTCGAGAAAGCTGCCGACGGGCTCGCTGTTGCCCGGGTGCACCAGCAGCGGTCGGTCGTCGCCAAAGATGTCGCCCAGCATGACGGCGACCTCGTGGATCTCGGCCTGCTCCGCGAGGTCGCCGTTGGTCAAGACGACGTTGACACCGGCTTTGTCAAAGGCCGCCTTGGCCTTCTGCAAATTCTGCTTCGTGTCGTCGGTGGCGTCTTTGATGGCGCCGAGCACGCCGATGATGACGGGTCCGCTCCACGGTTCACCGCGGGTGGCGGTCGAGCCGCTCACTGTCCACGGCACGCCGCCGATGGTCTTCTTCAGCGGCGTGTCGAGCGTGAAGATCGGCCCAGGGCATTTGCTGCCATAGAAGGTCGTGACGTCGGCCCACGTCGCCGGATGGTCCGGCGCCGGCGCCTCTTTCTTCGGCGTCGGCCGCGGCGGCTTCGGCGGCGGTGTCGCGCAGGCGACGACGACGACGGCGACAACGAGGGCGATGGGGAAACGCACTGGCGAAGGCTACTGCGAGGTCGTCCGCAAAGCCTCTTTCTGGATGCCGCTCGACGACGGCCGTTGACCTCGACGACGGCATCGGTCCACGCTTTCGCCTCAACCGCCGAGGTGCTCGCGATGGCCACGAAGAAGAAGAAGAAGCCGCCGACGAAGAAGAAGCCTGCGGCGAAGAAGCCCGCGAAGAAGGCGGCGAAGAAAGCGCCCGCGAAGAAGCCCGCGAAGAAGCCCGCGAAGAAGCCCGCGAAGAAGCCCGCGAAGAAGCCCGCGAAGAAGACGGCGAAGAAGCCTGCGGCGAAGAAGCCCGCGAAGAAGACGGCGCAGAAGGCCGCGACGACGTCGACGCGCACGGCGACGCTCGTTCAGCACATCTTCGTCGCCGCCCCGCCGGCGGCCGTCTACAAGGCGCTGACCGATCCGACGTCGCACGGGGCGTTCACCGGCACCGTCGTCACCGGCGAGCCCATCGAAGGCGGCACGTTCACGGCGTCGTCGGGCTACACCCACGGCACCTTCGAGAAGCTCGAAGCGAACAAGCTCATCGTGCAGACGTGGACAACGACGGAGTGGCCGAAGGGCGCGCCGGCGTCGAGGCTCGAGCTGGCGCTCGAAGAGGCCGGTGACGGCACCGAATTGACGATGACCCACAGCGAGGTCCCGCTGTCGCAGGCCGAGAACTACCGGCAGGGCTGGATTGATTACTATTGGAACCCCCTCCGCGCGCATTTCGCAGGAAAGGCTTGAGTCGATGGCCAGCAAGAAGAAAGTGAAGAAGACGGCACCGAAGAAATCGGCAACCAAGAAGGCGTCGACGACGACGAAGAAGAAGACCGCGAAAAATTCATCAAAGAAGGCGGCAAATAAATCGTCTTCGTTGGCGAAGACAACATCAGCGGCGAAGAAAAAGCCAGCGAAGAAAACCGCGAAGAAATCGGCGACCAAAAAGTCGGCGACCAAAAAGTCGGCGGCGAAGGGCGCGCGCCACGAGCCCTCGGTGTTCCTGCTCGTCCACCTCCCCGCCTCGATGTCGCCGATGGAGCGGTTTGAGCGCTTCGAAGAGCCCATCGACGACGCCCTGCGCGTCGGCGACGAAGACGAAGAAGAAGTCGGCATGGGCCTCGGCGAAGTCACCGGCGGCGGCAGCGCCCTCGACGACGCCGGCAACGTCGTCAGCTGCGACATCGAAATCGAAGTCCACGACGTCGCCCGCTGCTTGCCGATCTTGCGGCGCGTGCTCAAAGAGAGCGGCGCGCC
>JANNAY010001022.1:0-10729 GCA_031384945.1 Deltaproteobacteria bacterium | reverse complement strand
GTCTTCTGGGCCTGCCGCGATCGGCGGGTTCCGCTCAAGCCAGCGGGAAAACGACCGATGATGGCCGATGCCCAATTTTCGCGCCCTGAGTGAATCGTTGCCGCACATGGTTTGGACGTGCGACGCCGACGGGGCCTGCTGCTACCTGAGCCCACAATGGGTCGCCTACACCGGTGAGCCCGAGCTCACGCAGTTGGGCGACGGCTGGTTGCGGCACCTGCACCCCGACGACGTGCCGCCCACGGTTGAACGTTGGCGCGCCGCTGTTTGCGACGGTTCGCCCCTCGACACCGAGTTTCGCATTCGTCGCCACGACGGCATCTACCGCTGGTTCAAGACGCGCGCGGTTCGTGCAGAGAGCGATGGGTCGCTCATCTGGTGCGGCAGCAACACAGACGTCCAAGAGCTCAAAGAAGCGCGCGCCGAAACCGACGCCGCGAACTCGGCGCTGACCACGCGGGTCGCCGCGCGCACCGCTGAGCTCGAGCATGCCAACGCGCGTCTGGCCGAAGCGCAGACCGTGAGCCAGGTCGGCAGTTGGAGCTATGACTTGCGCAGCGGCGTCGTGCTCTGGTCAGACGAGCTCTTCCGCATCTTTCGTCTCGCCATCCAACCTGTCGCGCCGTCGTTCGAGCAGCAGGGCGCCATCTTCACGCCCGCTTCGTGGGCCGTGCTGCAAGCGAGCGTCGCCCAGACCATCGCAACCGGCGTGGGCTACGAGCTGAACCTTCACTTTGTGCGCGGCGACGGTGAGATCGGCGTGGCCATCGCGCGCGGCGAAGCGGTGCGCGACGACGCCGGCGTCGCGGCCCTCATTGGCACCTTTCAAGACGTCACCGAGCGCGAGCGCACGAACCGCGCGCTGCGCGTGACGAGCGAGCGCCTCGACCTGGCCAGAAAGGCAGCGCGTCTGGGCATCTGGGAGTGGGACGTTCGCACCGACACCCTCATTTGGGACGGCGGCATGTACGCCCTCTACGGCATTGACGGCGATGGCTTCGTCGGCGCCGTCGAAGCCTGGTTCAAAGCGCTCCACCCAGATGATGCGGTCGCGACCAACGCCGCGTTGGCCGACGCCCTCGCCGGCCGCCGCGCGTTCGACGTCGACTTTCGGATCGTTCTGCCCAACGGCGCCGTGCGACACATCAGCGCGGCGGCGACGGTGGAGCGTGATGCAGACGGCGCGCCCCTGCGCATGATCGGCGTGAACCAAGACGTCACACCGCACCGACTGGCCGAGCTCGCGCGTCGCAAATCAGAGGCGTTGCAGCGGGCGGTGCTCGCCTACGCAGGAGCCGCGATCATCGCGACCGACACCGCAGGCACGATCACGCTGTTCAGCCCCGCCGCTGAGGCCATGCTCGGCTACGGCGCCGCTGACGTGGTCGGCAAGATGACGCCTGCTGTGATTCACGATGCCGACGAAGTGATCGCCCGCAAAGCAGCGCTCGAGACCGAGTTCGGGCATCCGATCGACGACATGTTCGACGTCCTCGTGCTGAAAGCGCGAGAGACTGGCGTCGACGTCAACGAATGGAGCTACGTCCGCAGCGATGGGCAGCGCGTGCCCGTCCTGCTCACCGTGACCGTCTTGCGCGACGACGCAGGCGGGATCACGGGCTACCTCGGCGTCGCTGTCGACTTGACCCAGCGCAAACGGTCTGAGCAGCAGCTGCTCGAGCTCAACCAACTGCTCGAAGAGCGCTCGAGCCAGCGCGAGGTGCTGCTGCAAGAGGTTCATCACCGCGTGAAGAACAACCTGCAGGTCATCGCCAGCCTCATCAACTTGCAGGTGCGCCAGGTCGACGACCCGGCCGCGCGCGCCGCCCTCGCGGTCTGCCGCACGCGGGTGCAGACGATCGCCCTCATCCACGAGCAGCTCTACCGTTCACGCGACTACGCGCGAATTCCCTTCGCCGACTACGCCACGCAACTGGCGCAGAACATCTTCGCGGTCTCGGGTGTCGACGACCGCATCGAGCTTCGCTTTGACATCAGCCCCGTGTCGCTCACGGTCGACAAGGCCATCCCGTGCGGCTTGATCCTCAACGAGCTGCTGACGAACGCGATCAAACATGCCTTTCCTGAAGCGCGTCGCGGGCTCGTCGAGGTGCACCTCTCGTCATGCGACGGCGACGTCTGGCTGCGCGTCACCGACGATGGGGTGGGGTCGGCGGCGGCGCCTTCGCCCGAGTCGACGTCGCTGGGCCTGCAGCTGGTCTCGACGCTCGCCGGTCAGCTCGACGGTTCGGTCACGATGGAGCGGACGTCTGGCACGCGCTTCGACCTTCGCTTTCCACTTCGCGGTGAAAGCTGATGCGCGGCTCGGTGCTGATCGTGGAGGACGAGCGGATCGTCGCGATGGACCTGCAAGCGACGCTCAGAGACCTCGGCCACGACGCCTTCGCGATCGCGTCGTCTGCCGACGAGGCGATCGCGGCTGTCAACCAGCGCTGTCCAGACGTCGTGCTGATGGACATCCGCATCAAAGGAGCGGTTGACGGCATCGAGACCGCGGCGCGCCTGCGGGCGCGCTTTGACCTCGCCATCATCTTCCTGACCGCCCACAACGACGACGCGACGCTCGCCCGGGCGAGTGACACGGCGCCCGACGGGTATGTGCAGAAGCCAGTGCAGGTGGACGCGCTTCGCCTCGCCGTCGAGCACGCGCTGTCGTCGTCGCCCGCCCTGCGTCGTCGTCGTCAGCCGAACGGATAGTGGACGGGAGCATTCAGCCCGATCATCACGATCGCCAGAACGACCGCACACGCGTTGACTGCCGCGGCGCCGCGCCGCCGCGTCGAGATCGCCAGGGCAAACCCAACGACGCCCAGGGCCAAGCCAGCGACGGGCGGTACGGCGCTGCGCGTGAAGCCAAGGCTCGCGATCAGCGCCACGAACGACCCCGCCGACAACACCATGCTCACCGCGGCTGCGAGCAGGGGCAGTCGATGCGTCGCGGAGGTCACATCTTCGGCAGCGGCTTGTACTTGATGCGCGTCGGACCGACGTCGCCGAGGCGCTTCTTCTTGTCGGCCTCGTAGTCAGAGTAGTTGCCGTCGAACCACACGACGTTCGAGTCGCCCTCAAAGGCGAGGATGTGCGTCGCGATGCGATCGAGGAACCAGCGGTCGTGGGAGACGACGACGACGCAGCCGGCGAAGTGCGTGATGGCTTCTTCGAGGGCGCGCAGCGTGTCGACGTCGAGGTCGTTTGTCGGTTCGTCGAGCAGCAAGACGTTGCCGCCGCTCTTCAACAGCTTGGCCATCTGCAAGCGGTTGCGCTCGCCACCCGACAAGGTGCCGACGAGCTTCTGCTGATCGCCGCCCCTGAAGTTGAAGATGGTGCAGTAGGCGCGGGCGTTCATCTTCTTCGGACCGAGCTCGATGACCTCAGCCCCACCGGTGATCTCTTGGTAGACGGTGTTGTCGGGGTTCAGGCCGTCGCGTCCCTGGTCGACGTGCATGATTTTGACGGTGCTGCCGACCTTGAATTCACCAGCATCTGGCTTCTCGCCCGTGATGAGCTTGAACAGGGTCGATTTACCGGCGCCGTTGGGGCCGATGACGCCGACGATGCCGGCCGGCGGCAGGCGAAAGCTGAGGTTTTCAAACAACAGTTTGTCGCCGAAGGCCTTCTTGACCCCTTGTGCTTCGATGACGAGGTCACCGAGACGCGGTCCAGGCGGGATGTAGATGTCGGCCTGCGTGACCTTCTCGCTGCTGGCCTCGTTGAGCAGCTCTTCGTAGCGCTGCAGACGCGCCTTCGACTTCGCCTGCCGTGCCTTGGGCGACGCCTTTGCCCACTCGGCTTCGCGGGCCAATTCACGTTGGCGCGCCGACTCGTTCTTCTCTTCGGCAGCGAGGCGCTTGCCCTTCTGCTCGAGCCACGACGAGTAGTTGCCCTGGTACGGGATGCCCGCGCCGCGATCGAGCTCGAGGATCCAGCCGGCGACGTTGTCGAGGAAGTAGCGGTCGTGGGTGACGCACACGACCGTGCCCTTGAAGTCGTGAAGAAAGCGCTCGAGCCACGCCACCGACTCGGCGTCGAGGTGGTTGGTCGGCTCGTCGAGGATGAGCATGTCGGGCTTCTCGAGCAGCAGCCGGCACAGGGCGACGCGGCGGCGCTCGCCGCCCGACAGCGTGTCGACGATCTGATCGGGCGGCGGGCAACGCAGCGCTTCCATCGCCTGCTCAAGAATCCGGTTGATGTCCCAGGCACCGGCGGCTTCAATGGCGTCTTGCAGACGCGATTGCTCGGCCATCAACTTGTCCATGTCGGCGTCGGGGTCGCCGAAGGCGTTGTTGACTTCTTCGAAGCGGTTCAACAGCGCGCGCACCTTCTTGACGCCGCCCTCGATGTTCTCGAGCACGGTCTTGCCCTTCTCGAGCTCGGGCTCTTGCTGCAAGAAGCCGACGGTCTTGCCGTCGAGCAGCTTGGCTTCACCCATGAAGTCTTTGTCGACGCCGGCCATGATGCGCAAAAGCGTCGACTTACCGGCGCCATTGTTACCCAGCACGCCGATCTTCGCGCCGTGGTAAAAGCTCAGGTAGATGCCCTTGAGAACTTCTTTTCCACCGGGGTGGATTTTGCGAAGATCCTGCATCTGAAAGATATACGGCTCGGACATGGCGGCTCCTGCAACGTGGGGGACCGCGCTGTGATCTCTGATCCGATCGACGACGACAAGTAGGTCGTTAGTTCGGGTGCGTCTCGAGCACGTGGATGTTGTCGGGGTCTGCCGGGTTGCCGGTGACGAGGACGATGTCGAAGCTGCCTGCGCCGATGTCTCGGGCGGCGAGGGCGCCAAAGGCGGCGCCGTCTTTGCGCAGCTGCCCGCTGGTGCCGCCCCAGAAGTCGGGCTCGACCGCGACGCCGTTTCTGAACACGCGCTTCACGAGACCGTCGGTCATCGACCAGGACGCGCCGCCGAGGGTGCCGCTGACGGTGAGCGTGTTGACGAGGTCTTCGACGACGTTGTCGACGAGGACGAGGTGGTAGGCGCTGCTGTCGGTGAAGTCGAGGTCGCCGACGCTGCCGCTGCGGGTGTCGGTGGCGCGGTAGTCGACGGCGCCGCCGTTGATGTCGCTGCTGACGACGGTGGTGGCGACGACGTTGAAGCTGTCGCCGCCCGAGACGCCGGCGCCGCTCTTGGTGCCGCGCTCGTTGGCGGCGAGGTGGCTCTCGAAGGCGAAGTCGTCGCTGTCGCCGCCGGTGATGACGACGCTGGCGACGACGTCGTGGGCGCGCAGGTAGAATTCGCGCGTGTCGTTGACGTTGAAGTCGCCCGTGAAGGTGACGACGGCGAAGCGAATGGTGACGCCGGGCGCCGCGAGCACGAGCGCGTCGGCGGGGGCCGCGGCGTAGCTGGCGGTGCCGGCGGCGTTCTGCGTCACCGTGCCGAAGGTGCGGACGTTGACGCCGTTGCCGCCGTTTGACGCGTTGCTGGCGAAGACCACCACGTCGAGCAGCGTCTTCAGCGCCTCGTCGACGAGCTGCCCCGGCCGCGCGGTCGCCTGCATGACTTCGACGGCGACGGCGCCGAAGTCGACGCCTTCGCCTTCGCCTTCTTCGCCTTCGCCTTCTTCTCCTTCGCCTTCGCCTTCTTCGCCTTCGCCTTCGCCTCGTGCGCCTTCGCCTTCGCCCTCTTCTCCTTCCCCTTCTTCTCCTTCGCCTTCGTCGCCTTCGCCTTCGCCTTCCCCGACGTCGGTCGGCTGCGGCGGCGGAACGACGGAGGGACACGCAGCGGTAACGGCAGCAATGACGGCAGCGATGACGATGGATGGAAAGCGCATGGCCAACGATAGCCAAGACCGCAGCCGAGGGCGCTTGAAGGCTCCCTTGGGCGGGGCAGGGATGGGCGGGAGATGGCTTTGCCCCCGCGCAGCGGGGGTGCTGGGGGCTCTGCGGCGCGGGCAACGCAATCGTCGAGGAACGACGCGAATCCTCAGCCGTCGAGGTGCAGGCGCGCGCGCAGCGGTCCCGCGACTGCGGCGCCGAGCAAGAGGTCGACGAGGGCGATGCCGAACGCGAGCGCCGTGCCGATGGCTTTGCTGGTGACGATGCGGCCATCGACGACGACGATGCCGCCGACGAAGACCGCGCCGCGCAGCTGGTCTTCGAAGCCCGGGAAGCAGGTGACGCGCTTGCCCTCGAGCAGTCCCCAGGCCGCCAACGCGATGGGTGCTGCGCAGACAGCGCCAAGCACGGCACCGTTTTTTTCGTGTTCGACGACGAAGGCCTGCACGTTGACACTGTCACGCAGCGCCGCCGCGCCCGGCATGCCGCCTGGCAAGACCACGCAGTCCCACGCCCCGTCCGCGTCTTGCAGCAGCAGATCGGCGCGCAGGGTGATGCCGTGGTTGCCGGTGACCTCGCGCCCGGTGACGCCGACGATCACCGTGTCGATGGCGGCGCGGCGCAAGACGTCGATGACCGCGACCGCCTCCGTCTCTTCAAACCCATCGGTGAGGAGGACGCAGGCGCGGGTCATGGACACTGTCTACTTTCTGCGCGTGACGACGAGACCCAGACGAGACTCAGGTGCCCATCAGCTTGCGGCCGACGATGCGCTTGAGGTCTTGGTGCTCTTGCGAGACGCGGGTCAGCTCTTTCTCGAGCTGGGCCACGCGCTCTGTCAGGCGGTGGTGCAAGACGGCCATGTTCTGGAACTCGAGCATGCCGATGGCGTCTTTCGAGGGCATCGGCGCGGTGCCCTCTTGGGCGTTCTGCACCAGAGCGCCGATCGACGACGACAGCGCTTCTGACGGCGGGGCCGCGGCGGCCTGCACCTGGGCGATCGGGGTGGCGGCGGGGCGGGTGACGGCGCCCGACATCGACGGCGGACGCGGCAACGCTGCCGCCGCGGGCGCCGACGGCGGCACCGGCAACGGCGCCGGCTGCGACCCCTGCGTCTGCGTCTGCGGCGCCGAGGGGAAGCTGGCGGGCACCTGCACGCCCTTGCTGGCCGTGGGTGCCGGGCCCGGCGGCTTGCCGAGGTTCTGCAGGCCACCGTCGCGCACGTGCTTGAAGACCGTGAGCGTCACGGCCTTGAGGGTCTCGACGACGCCGACGCCTTTGTAGGCGGAGGCCTCGAAGAACGGCACCTTGCGATCGTTGAGGGCCTGCTCGAGATCGGGGACGGCGATGCAGTCAGGGAGGTCGCGTTTATTGTACTGCAAGACCAGCGGAATCGTGGCGTAATCAAGGCTGTTGGCCTTGAGCATGCGCTTGAGATCCATCAGGCTGTCTTTGTTCTGGTCGAGCATGTAGCGCTGCGAGTCGGCGACGAAGACCACGCCGTCGGCGCCCTGCAGCACCATCTTGCGGGTCTCGCCGTAGTAAGGCTGACCCGGCACCGTGAAGCTGCGCACCACGAAGTCGAAGCCGGCGATCTTGCCGAGGCGCACGGGCAAGAAGTCGAAGTAGATGGTGCGGTCGGTCTCGGTGGCGACACTGACCAATTCAGACTTCATCTGCGCGCGCATCAATTCATGCACTTTTTGCAGATTCGTCGTCTTTCCACACATACCCGGACCGTAGTAAACGATCTTCGCTGTGATCTCTTTGGTCGCCGGGCTGAAGTAGACCACAACTGACTCCGCGTTCCTGACCGACCGTCTTACCGAGGCGAGGGCAGACTAGCCGTCCCCTCGCTCCGTCGACAAATAAGCGACTCTCGGGCTGGGTCGTCACTCCACCTTGATCTTTTTGCTGGCGAGGACGTTGGCGCCCCACAGCACCTGCACCTCCCACGTTCCGGCCTTTGACCCCGTCACGGTCTTGTAGACGCTGTAGCCCGACCAGCTCTGCTCGACGGTGTAGTCGCTGGTGCTGCGGACTTCGCCGTCGAGCAAGAACTTGAGCTTCACGTCTTCGTACTTGGGGCCCTGCGGCACCATCAGCTTGATGAACGCGGTGATCGGCTCACCTTTCTTGATGCTGGCCGGCAGCTCGCCCACGCACTCGTTCTTCTTGTCGGCGTTCTTCTCGACCTTCGTGCACAGCA
This sequence comes from Deltaproteobacteria bacterium, assembly GCA_031384945.1. Lineage (GTDB taxonomy): Bacteria > Myxococcota > UBA727 > UBA727 > VGSZ01 > VGSZ01. The sequence goes on along the minus strand of JANNAY010001022.1, from coordinate 2,721 downwards.
AGAGGTCGAGCAGGATCGGGCCCTGGTCGTGGCCCTTCAAGTAGTAGTTCGTCACCTTCTTGACGTCGTCAGCGCTGGGCACGGCGACGGGGGCCGACGGCGGCGCGGCGGGCGGCGGCGGCGGGTCGGTGGCGAGCACAGGAGCGGCGACGACGACGGCAGCGGCAAGGGCGAGGGATCGCAACGACATGGAGGCCTCCATCAAGTCTGGCATCAGGTCAGGCACCTTGCCCTAGAGGTGTTTTTCGCCGCAAGCCGCCGCGCGACTCAGTCGACGGGCTTCGAGAGCTCGTTGACGGCGTGGCGGTGCAGTCCCTCGGGCAGGCCGCCGTAGACGTCGTCGCGGTCTTTGCTGCCGCGCAGCCAGAGGGTGCGGTCGACCATGCGGCGGAAGCCGTCGACGAGGTGGGCTTCGACGGCGTCGTCGCCTTCGAAGACGGCGAGGGCGCGGGCGGCGGCTTCGAGGGTCGACATCGAGGCGCCGAAGCTGCCCGTGCGCAGCTGGTAGGTCGAGGGCTTCACGCCGTCAGGCAGGCGCACGAAGGGGATGCCAGCGACGAGAAACTTTTTGCGCAGCCGGTTGGCCTGGTGCCACGTGCCGTCGAGCACGATGAGCGTGCGCGGTTCGTCGCCGAGCCGCGGCGCAATCTCGTCGACGGTGGCCACGCCCTGTTGGGGAAAGAGCACATAGGCGCGCTGGTCACCAAACAGCTTCTCGACGTCGAGGGGCACGTGCGGACCGCCGTACGGCTCGAGCGCCGCGTTCGACAGCAGCAGCGGCAGCAGGCGGCCCGAGTTCGTCGACTTCTGCAATTCGACGTCGTGGACGACGACGGTGACGCGGGTCTTGGTCGGCCGCTGCACGAGCACCGCGCACAGGCACAGCGCCGGCTTCATGAAGCAGCGCGCGCAGCGGGGTTCGAACGAGGCATGGCGCACGGCGACAGACTCCTCGCCCGACCGTGCCTTTCGAAACGAAGTTGCAGAAGCCCCTGTTCTCCGGGCACGGTCAGGAAGTCGCTCGTGGAGGGGAACACCATGCAGAAGCTGTCCAACGTCGTCGTCGTCGCTGTTTTCGCCGTGGCTGCCGTCGGCTCGCTCGCTGGCTGTCCGGCGGGCGATGAGATTGAAGAGAAGAACGAAGGCGAAGGCGAGGAAGGCGAAGGCGAGGAAGGCGAAGGCGAGGAAGGCGAAGGCGAAGAAGGCGAAGGCGAGGGCGAAGGCGAAGACCCCTGCGACGTCCCCGCCGACATCGATGACGACGTGGTCATCGCCGCCGCCTGCAGCCCCGTCGTCGTCGACCACGACGTCACAGTCGCCCGCGGCGGCACGCTCACGCTCGAAGCCGGCCTGACGCTGCGCTTCGTCGACGACGTCGGCCTTGATGTGCGCGGCAATCTGCTCGCCGAGGGCACCGCCGACGATCCCATCGTGCTCGAGAGCAACACCGGCACCGCCGCCGGCTTGTGGCGCGGCGTCAGCGTCTACGGCGCCCCCGCCGGCGAGCAGGACGACGTCGTCTTGACCCACGTGACCATTCAGCACGCCGGCGGTCCGTCGAACACCGGCGACGTGTTCGACGCCTGCTTGTCGACGGGCACCCTCGGCCCCACCGTGCTCGTCGTCAGCGACAGCACCCTCGCCGACTGCGGCGACGTCTGCTTCGCGTCGTTGACGTCGCTGGGCTTCGGCGGCTTCGACGACAACACGCTGCGCAACTGCACCACCGGCATGCGGGTGCATGGCAACGACCTCGCCGACGTCGGCGTGCAGACCCTCGACGGCGTCACCCGCAACGAGATCACCGACGCCAACATCGCGCGCTCGGCGACGTGGCCGGCGCAGTCGGTGTCGTGGGAGATCAAGAACAGCGGTCTCGACGTCGCTGGCGATGGTGCGGTGCTGACCATCGAGGCGCAGACCATCAAGATGAAGCCGTTCTTCCCGGTCTCTTGCGACAACAGCGCCTCTCTCGTCGCCACCGACGTCGTCTTTGCTGCTGCCAGCGACACCTTCGAAGGCGTCGTCGTCGGCCCCGGCTGCGCTGGCGTCTCCCTCACCGACGTCAGCGTCGTCGATGCCAGCGTCGGCCTCACCGTCTTTGCCGGCGCCGCGAACGTCGTCGTCAGTGGCGGCGACTTCAATGGCAGCGTCCACGACATCTGCCTTGAAGTGGCTGCCGACGTCGATGTCACTGGCGCTGCCGGCACTGTCGAAGACTTCGCCGCCTGCGGTCTGTAGCCAGGACCTCACCGCGTCGGGCGCAGACCTCACCCCTCGCTGCGCTCGACCCTCTCCCCAAGCGGAGAGGGGTGAATCCGGGTGCAGAGGTGGATGTGATCCACGTCGTGCGGCGTCGACGCAGCAGGCGCTGACCTTCGCGTCGTGTGCGACCGCGGCGGCGGCGCGATCGACGTCGTCGGGGAGCGGCTGCGGCGGCGGCATGGGGCTCGCACAGTGCTTTGTCATGCGCTCCCACCGCTTCTGGTCCTCTTGCTTTGGCTTGTCGCTCGCCCTCTCGCTGCTCAGCGGCTGCGAGCTGGCGCCGTCAAACCCCTGCGATCCGGCGAGCCCCGCCGAGCTGCAGCGCAAAGGGACGCGCCTCGGCGGACGCGTCGTCGACCAGGACGGCAACGGCGTCGCCGGCGTCACCGTCGCCGTGCTCGGGCTGTCGGTGACGGCGGTCAGCGGCGACGACGGCGGCTGGGTCGTCGACGACGT
>JANNAY010000980.1:0-3127 GCA_031384945.1 Deltaproteobacteria bacterium | reverse complement strand
CTACGCGCCGCCCACGTCGACGCCGTCAGATATGCCTGCGCAGGCGACGACGACGACGATGACGCCGGCAGCTTCGGCGCAGCAGGCGGCGACGCAGCAGCTGAAGGCGCGCATCAAGGCCGAGCTCGACCGCAAGAAGCGGCTGGTGAAGGCGCTCGATGGCGACCTCAAGAAGCACGGCGACCCGGTGCAGCTCGAGGCGCATGGCGAGCTGTTGAAGACCGTGCTCGGACAGCTGAAGCGCGGCGCCGCCTCCATCGACGTCGTCGACTTCAACGGCGACCCGGTCACGTTGGCGCTCGATCCGAAAAAAGACAGCCGTCAGAATTTGTCCGCGTTCTTCTCGCGAGCGAAGAAAGCCAAGACGGCGATTGAAAGAACGCAGCCGCGCCTCGACGAAGCCAGAGCCGCCGTCGCAGCCCTCGAAGACGCCCGCAGCGTCGTCGACGACCCCGCACAACAGCCGCGCATCACCGCCTTGCTCACCAGCGGTGGACCGTCTGCCCGACGGCGCGCGGCCATCGAGACCGCGAATTCGGGCGGCCGAAAGTCATGGCGCAGCTTCGCCGTCGCCGGCGGCGTCGTCGTCAAAGTCGGCCGCGGCGCCAAAGACAACGACGTGCTCGTCAAAGCCAGCAACGGCCACGATCTGTGGCTGCACGCCCGAGACGCCACCGGCGCCCACGTCGTCATCGGATCACACGGCGGCCCCGTCGATGACGACGTCGTCAAAGACGCGGCGCTGCTGGCGGCGTGGTTCTCGACGCAGCGGGGCGAGCGCAGCGTGATGATCCAACACACCCGCGTGAAGAACCTGAAGAAGCCCGGCGCCGGATCTCCCGCCGGGCTGTGGCTCGTCGGCCACGAGACCGTCTTCGCCCTCCGCGTCGACGACGACCGCGTCCGGACGCTGCTCGCCGCCGAGGTCGCCGGCTGAGCTTCGCCAGCGCACCAAAATCGCGCCCTCGTCGATAGACTCGACACGCATTTGCCTCGAGCGGGATGGAGCGACGTCGATGGAGATCAAGAAGTCAGGTTTGCCGGGTGTGCAGCTCCCGACCGCCGGTCGAGTTGGCGGGGGCGTCAGCACCAGCAACATCCCCGAGGTCTCTGACGCCGCGCTGGCCAGCTGCTTGCGCCGCAGCAAAAAGGCCGTCGAGGTTCACGAGACCATCCTCAAGCGCGTCGACAGCGGCGTGCAGCTCTCGCAAGGCGACCTCGAGGGCATGCTCGCCCGCGCTGGCGTCGAGAAGACCGACGTCAAGACCGTCATCGCCTACCACGCGAAGCACCACGGCAAGTGCTTCGACGACGGCGCCCTCACGTTCTTGAACAGCCTCGATTGGAAAGACGTTGGCCAGGCCCACGTCGAAGAGCTCAAGCGGCAGAACAAAGAGCAGGTCGCGAGCCACCAAGACTTCATCAAGACCGACAAGCGCGAGTTCGAGCAGCTCAAGTCTGACGACACCAAGGGCTTGCAGAAGAAGAACGACGAGAAGTCGAAGCTGCAGAAGCAGTCGGCCTTCGAGCGCGACGCTGACTTCGCCGACGAGATCACCAAGAGCGGCATCAGCGATCCGAAGCAGGCGACGTTGTTGGCCTTGCAGCGCAAGCGCTTCACCAACAACAGCTGACCCGGTCTTCGATCAGGCAGATCGGGGCACGAGACCGTCGCGTCGTCCGGTGATGACGCCGCCGCCGAGCACGACGTCGCCGTCGTAGACGACCAACGCCTGGCCGAGCGAGACGCCTCTGACGGCGTCGTTGAAGACGACGACGAGGGCGCCATCGTCGTCGACGCGCCACGACGCTGGCTGCGCCGGATGCCGCGCCCGCACCTGCGCCGTGATCGTCGCAGGCCACGTCGACAACGCCTGCGCCGTCTTCAGCGGCGCCGCGGCGACGGTGGTGACGGCGAGGGCCTCGGGGGGTCCGAGGGTGACGGTGGCGGTGTCGGCGTCGACGTCGACGACGTAGAGCTTCTCGCCGTCGTTGGGTGAGGCCACGCCCGTTCCACGACGCTGTCCGACGGTGAAGTGGTGCACGCCTTTGTGGGTGCCGAGCTTCTTGCCGCCAATGTGCACCAGCTGACCGCCAGGGAGCGGCCCCGAGGCCCGTTCGACGACGGCGGCGTGGTCGCCGTCGGGGACGAAGCAGATCTCTTGGCTGTCGGGCTTCTGGGCCACCACAGGCAGCCCGGCGCGCTCGGCGAGGGCCCGCACCAGCGGCTTGTCGAGGTCACCCAGCGGAAACACGAGGTCGGCGACGGCGTCGTGGGGTGTGCCGTAGAGCCAATAGGTCTGGTCGCGCCGGCGATCGATCGGGCGGGCGAGGGCGCGGCCGACGCTGCCGTCAGCACCCTGGCGCTCAACGTTGCGCACATAGTGGCCAGTGGCCAGCGCGGCGTCCATCGAGCGGGCGGTCTTCAAGAGGTCGCCGAGCTTCACCTCGTGGTTGCAGGCGAGGCACGGGATGGGCGTGTGGCCCTTGCGGTAGGCGGCGACGAAGGGGTCGAAGACGGCGGCCTTGAAGCGGTCGCGGGCGTCGACGGCGTAGAAGGGGGCGCCGACGGCGTCGGCGACGCGGCGGGCGTCGGTCATGTCGTCGTGCGAGCAGCAGCGGCCATGTCGGACGGCGAGGGCGCCATCGTCGTCGGGGGCGAGGCGCAGCGACACGCCGATCACCTCGTGGCCCTGCTCTTTGAGCAACCAGGCAGCGACGCTGGAGTCGACGCCGCCGGAGAGGGCGACGACGACGCGCCGCGGATCGCGGGCCTTGTCGATGACGAAGTCACGCGCGCGGGCGCGGGCGTCGTCGTCGATCAAGGCGGGGGCGCAAGAGGCGTCGGTCATGGGATTCACTGTCTGATGAACGAAAAAAGGGGCCGTTGTGGCCCCTTTCAGCGTTCACAAGAACGAGGCCCGTTCAGGCGTCGTGGTTGGTGAACGGCAGGAGGCCGACAGCGCGGGCGCGCTTGATGGCGCGCGTGATCTTGCGCTGGTGCTTCGACGTCAGACCGGTGCGGCGACCCGGCAGAACCTTGCCCTCGGGCGAGAGGAACCGGCGCAGCAGGTCTTGGTTCTTGTAGTCAATCTTGATGTCTTTGTTCTGCAGGAAAAAGTCTTGC
>JANNAY010000976.1:0-5435 GCA_031384945.1 Deltaproteobacteria bacterium | reverse complement strand
GCGAAGGCGAAGGCGAAGGCGAAGCAGGCGAAGGCGAAGTCGAAGGCGAAGGCGGCATCGTCGACGCAGACGGCGACGGCATCGCCGACGACGTCGACCTCGACCCCGCCGACCCCTGCGTGCCCGACGGCAACGCGGTCGCCTGCGGCGTCGGCGACTTCGACGGCGACGGCGTCCCCAACGGCCTCGACGCCGACCCTGAAGACGCCTGCGTCCCCGACACCAGCGCCGCCTCTTGCGCTGGCGGCGAAGGCGAGGGCGAAGGCGAAGGCGAAGGCGAGGGCGAGGGCGACCTCGGCGGCAGCCAAGACGACTTCTGCGAAGGCCAGGGCGCCGCGGTCAACGTCGTCAGCGGCAGCGGCACCACGACGTGCACGGGCCAGATCGCACAAGACGCCTTTCAGTTCGCCGTCTGCGCCTGCGACACCGTCGTCGCCGGCGGCTCGCAGTTGGTCACCGACTCGTTCGACTCGCGAAACGGCGGCTACGACACGCAGGTGCCGGGCGCCGAAGGCCACGTCGGCACCAACGGCGCCCTCGACAACGGCGGCGGCAACCCCAGCTTTCGCCTCAACGGCGCTTTGCGCGTCGGCGGCGACGTCGACGTGAAGTCGACGTCGTCGGTGGCCCGCGAGGTCTACGCCGACGGCACCGTCGACGGCATGGGCCAATGCAGCGACGACGTCTTTGCCACCGGCGACGTCAACGACGGCAGCTACGCCGGCAACGCCCTCGTCGCGGGCGTCGTTGCCGCTGGCGCATCGGTCGCCGGCACCACCACGCAGGGCTTCGTGCCCTCGCTCGATCCGTGTCCGTGCGACGTCGCGAGCCGCCTCGACATCGCCGGTATCGTCGACGATGGCGCCGCCAGAAACGACAACGACAACCCCGCCTTCACCGCGCTGCTCGACCCGGCCGTCTACGCGAACCCGGCCATCGAGGGCACGCCCGATCCGCTCGAGCTGCCGTGCGGCCGCTACTACGTGACGGGCATTCGCCAGGCGTCGCTCACCATCCGCGCTCTCGGCCGCACGGTCTTGTTCGTCGACGGTGACGTCACGGTTGGCAGCCTCAACATCGAGGTCGCCGACGGCGCCGAGGTCGACCTCTTCATCAAGGGCAACCTCACCACGCAGTCGTCGACGCGCCTCGGCGACGAGCTGCACCCCGCCGCCGTCCGCACCTACGTCGACGGCAGCGTGACCTTCCCGGCGAGCACCCTGCTCGGCGGCAATGTCTACGCGCCGAGCGCCGACATCCGCTTCGGCGCCAGCGTCGACATCTTTGGCTCTTTGTTCGTCAACACCGTCGGCTTCTCTGGCAACTCGGCCGTGCACTTTGACTCCGCCATCACCGAGGCCGGCGACGTCTGCGGCGAAGGCGAAGGCGAAGGCGAAGGCGAAGGCGAAGGCGAAGGCGAAGGCGAAGGCGAAGGCGAACCCGGCTGCAGCTCGTGCCTCGATCCGGCGTGTCCGGGAACGCAGGCCTGCTTGCCCGACACCGCCACCTGCGGCGCCTGCCGCACCGACCTCGACTGCTGCGTCTTCGAGCAATGCATCAACGGCGCCTGCGTCAGCGCGCAGTGACACGCTGCTAGCCTCGTCGGCGTGGAACCTTCGTGGAACGACGTCGACGCGGTGTTGCGCCGCCTGAAGCTGCTGCTGACGCCGCGGGCGGGTCCGACCTTCGCAGCGTCGATGCTGCGCGAGCTGGTGAACCTGAAAGAGCGCGGGGCCAGCGCCAGCGTCGTGCTCGCCAGCGCGGTCGCGCACGTCGATGCCTGGTCGGCGCGCGAGCCGCTGGCAGCGCCGTTCTCGTCGCCGGTGTGCCGCGCCGTCGCCGACGCCGGCGCGCTGAAGTTGTCGATGTTGGCGTCGCGGCTCTCGTGGCAGCAGCCGCACCGCGGACTCAGCGACGCCGAGCACCGCGCCGTGGCCGACCACGCCGCGGCGCTGGTGCCGACGTTCGGTGACGCCGACCTGTGCATCGGCATGGGATGGAAGAACGCGCTGCTCTTTCGCCTGTCGCTCGTCGTCGGCGAGTGCTGGTCGCGCAACGACGGCACGCCGCTGACGGACCTCGCCGCCGCGTCCGCCGACTTCGCCCTCGACGACCGCAGCGTCGCCGTCGCCGTCGTCAGGGGCGCCGTCGTCAGGGGGGCCGGCGTCGTCGTTGCCCGCGGCCACGTTCCACCGTCAGACACCGCGCCGTTTCGCGTGCGTTCGTGGGCTTGTTTGCGGCACGGCCACGACCCCATCGTCGTCGAGCGCGACGGATCGTTCGTTGGCGTGCGGGCGCTGTTGACGGCGTGGGCACTGCCGATCACGCCGGCCACGTTGCCGTGGATCGTCCACGCGTCGTGCATGAGCGCCGTCGATGACGATGTCGTCGTCGACGACGCAGACGGCGTGGTCGCGGCCTTCGTCGGCGGCGAAGACGCGCTCGAGCAAGAGCGCTTTCAGGGTCCGGCCGGCGCGCTGGTGAAGAAGAAGCTCGGGCTGACGTCGACGACGCCGTCGCGCGAGCGGCTGCGACTGCGCATCGGCGCCACCGAGGTCGTCTACGTCGCGGGCGGCGAGCTCGTCGTCGACGGCGGCGCACCATGAATGAAGAAATCGCGTCGTTCATGGTGTTTTTTTCTGACGATGACGGATCGCTTCCCGGCGTCACGCTGCGCGGCGTGCCCTTCGACGTCCTCGCCGGCATCTACACCGACGTCTGCGGCCGCGCCGTCGAACTCTCTGACGCCAACGTCTGGGACGATCGAGAGAACGTCGACGTGCCTCTCTCGCGCTGTCCTGATCACGTGCAGTGGCTGCGCGAAGGCCGAACCTCGCACGTCAACCACACGGTGAGCGGCGTCAGCTTCGCCGGTGTGCCGGTGCCGGTGCTGGGTCTTTTCTTCTTCGCGTTCGAGCTTTCAATCGATTGGAGAAAGGGTGAGTGGTCACCCGAGCAGGTCGCCGCATTCATCTATTGGCTGCGCAATGTCCGGCGCTCTCACACCGATCTGGTCATCGCCCACGACGACGAAGTGCCCAAAGACGTCGAAGCCGAATTCGCTGCCGCCTTTGACGCGTTCTGCAGCTGATCAGCGGGGCGGGAACGCGCCGACGACGACGGCGAGCTCGCCCAACATCGAGGCGTTGATGAACGAGACGGGCAGGTCGACGTCGCCGAGGGCGGCGCGGGCGCACAAGGCGAGGCCGAGCTCGACGCACGAGTTGGTGACGAAGTGCGCGTGCGGGTCGCGCAAGACGGCGAGGCCGGCGTTGTCGGCGACGCAGGCCAGGGCGACGGCGGCGTAGAAGGCGACCTCGCCACCGTCGACGAGGGCGGCGCGCAATTCGTCGACGTCGTCGCGGCGGGGTCCGGCGCGCAGGCAGGCGGTGACGGCCGAGAGGCCGGGGCGATCGGCGCAGAAGCGCAAGGCCTGCTGCGCGAGCAGCTGCTGGAAGCGGGACAACGACATCGTCATCGCCGACCTGCGCCTACTTCACGAACTGCGTGAAGTCGGGTTTGCGCTTCTCGAAGAAGGCGGTGAACGCCTCGCGGGCCTCGTCGCTGCCGATGTGCGCCGCGAAGTCGACGGCCTCGGTGTAGAGCGTGGCCTTGATGCGGTCGGCGACCGGGGCGCGCATCAGCCGCTTCGACGTGATCAGCGAACCCAGCGGGCGCTCGCGCGCGAGGATGCGCAGGCGCTCGTTCGTGAAGGCCATCAGGTCTTTGGCCGGCAGCACGCGCGAGGCGAGGCCAACGTCGACGGCGGTGGCGGCGTCAAAGGCCTCGCCGAACAGCAAGAGCTCGCTGGCCTTGGCGTGTCCGGCCATGCGCGGCAGCAAGAACGACGACGCGGCTTCGGGGCAGAGGCCGAGCGGCACGAAGGGCATCTTCAGCTTCGCCGTGTCGGCGACGTAGACGATGTCAGAGTGCAACAGCATCGTGACGCCGATGCCGACGGCGTTGCCGTTGACGGCGACCGCGATGGGCTTCGGGAATTCAGTCAGCATCAGAAGAAATTGAAACACCGGCGAATCTTCACCGGTGGGTGGCGTGCTCATGAAGTCGGCGACGTCGTTGCCCGAGGTGAACGAGTCGCCGCTGCCGGTGAAGAGCACGACGTGGACGCTCTTGTCATCGCGGGCGCTCTTCAGCGCGGTCACCGCGATCTCGTACATTTTGACAGTGAGGGCGTTCTTTCGCTCAGGACGGTTGAACGTGATGGTGCAGACGCCATCTTGTGTGGCAACGAGGACATCGCTCATGTGGTGAAGGCTCCTGCGATCAGTGATCGCACTTCTCGGGCTTCTCAGACTTTGACGACTTTTCGGTGGTGCCGAACTTCGAGACGGCGGGCTTCGCGGCGTGGCGAATGCTCGCGGTCAGCGTGTTCACGACGACGGACGCGCAGGCGAGGCCGAAGGCGCCGGTGACGTAGGCGACGGTGCCGTCGATGAGGTTCTTTTCGTCGCAGCCGTGGTTGTCTTCGCGCACGGCCTGGACGTCGTCGTCGTCGGGGCCGGGGGCTTCGCCGCCGAGCACGCTGTTGGCGGGGCAGACGCAGCTGAAGCCTTCGCCGTTGTCGTAGGTCAGCTCGCGCGGCCAGTGGCGCTCTTCGAGCGAGTAGACGCAGGTGATGCCCATCGGCCCCTCGGTCGGGAAGCCATACTTCTTGCGCAAGATCGAGCGCAGCTCGCGGGCGAGGTGGCAGTGCGTGGCGTCGGCGAGATCGGCGGTGCGGATCTGCGTGGGGTCGAGCTTGCCGGCGGCGCCCATGCACGAGACCACGGCGAGCCCGCGCTTCTTGCACTCGGCCAGCAGGTGGGCCTTGGCCGACATGTTGTCGATGGCGTCGACGACGAAGTCCCACTGCTCGCCCATGTCTTTGGGGGGCGCGAGCAGCTCGTCGGCGCGGCCGGCGTTGTAGAAGGCGCGCTTGGCTTCGACCCTGGCCTGCGGGTTCACCGTGCGCAGGCGGTCGCGCAAGATCCACGTCTTCGGTTTGCCGACGTTGCCGGCGAGCGCTTGCAGCTGGCGGTTGCTGTTGGTGATGCAGACGTCGTCGAAGTCGACCAGCAGCAGCTTGCCGATGGCGCTGCGCGCGAGGGCTTCGGCGGCGAAGCTGCCGACGCCGCCGACGCCGAAGACGACGACGTTGGCGTTCATGAGCTTGGCCACGCTGCCGTCGCCGAGCAGCCGCCCCAGCCGGTCGAACCGCCTGTGCAGCTTGTAGGCAGTCTCGGGCTCTTTGTTCTCGAGGACGGGGTTCTTGTGCTCCCCGTGCTTGTGCGCGTGCGTCACCATGGGGTTCACGTAGCAACCGGGTTTGACGTCGTCGAGGCACTGTCGGATGTCGTCGGGATGGCGACCAAAAAGGCTCCTGCGAAGAAGAAGACGACGAAGGCCCCGGCGAAGAAGGCGCCTGCGAAGAAGAC
>JANNAY010000840.1:0-4971 GCA_031384945.1 Deltaproteobacteria bacterium | reverse complement strand
GCAGGCCCGACAGCGCATCGCGAGCGATGCGCACGATGACGGCGCGTGGCAGCGGCTGTCGACGTTCGGCGGCGTGGGCCGTGAGGCCGGCGAGCGAGTCGCCGCGCACGTACTCCATCACCAGCAGGTAGCCGCCTTGCCAGGCGCCGGCCTCGATCACCTGCACGACGTTCGGGTGGTTGAGCTTGGTGCCAATGCGCACCTCGTCGAGAAACGCCCGCACGCCGTGGTCATCGTTGCCATCGGGCAAGACGCTCTTGATGACAACGAGGCGATCGGCGCCAGAGACGGCGCCGACCTGCCGCGCCAACGTGACCTCGCCCATGCCGCCGCGGCCGAGGACCTGCAGCGGCGCGTACTTGCCCAGGATCAGCCCGTCGGACACGACCTCAGCGTAGCCGAACCTCAGCCTGCGAAGCCGATGCGCGGCCGCTGGCGACGTCGCGCGAGCTCGTCTTTGAGCCGACGTGCGACCTCGCTGGCGTCGACGTTCTTCGCGAGCTTGAGGCCGCGCGCCACCGACGCGACGTCGCCGAGGCACAAGCCGTCGAGGTCGTCGACGAAGACGCTGCCGCCGAAGACGTCGGCGCACACGCGGGCGCGTTGACTGCGGGTCAATGGATCGCAGCGCACTTTGAGATCGAAGCGGCGAAACGCGGCGGCGTCGAGGTCATCAACCAGGTTGGTGCAGCAGAAGAAGACGCCTTCGAACGACTCCATCTGCACCAGCAGCTCGTTGACCTGCGAGACCTCCCACGACGCGCGGGCGCCGGCGCGGTCGCGCAAGAACGTGTCGGCCTCGTCGAGCAGCAAGAACGCGTCGCGATCGCGGGCCTCACGAAACATCGCCGCGAGGTTCTTCTCGGTTTGTCCGACGTACATGCCGAGCAGCTCAGACGCGCGGCGCGCGACCAGCGGCACGCCGGCCTGCTCGGCGATGGCGCGGCACAGCTCGGTCTTGCCGGTGCCGGGCAGCCCATGCAGCAAGATCGATGCTTCGCGCCGCGCCAGCACCTCGTCGACGACGCTGGCGGTGTCGGGCGTGGTGTTGAGCAGCGTCAGATCGACGGCGAAGGGCGGACGGCGGCGGCGCGGGCGTCCTGCCGGGCTCACCACGTCGAGGAAGCCGCGCGTCACGGCGCGAACCGCACGATCTGCGGCCGAAGACGAAGACGAAGACGAAGACGCAGAAGACGGAGCAGCAGACGTCGCCCGCGCGACCCGCGCCGCGCGCTCGACCAGGGCCGGCGAGATGCGGTCGTCGAGAGCGAGCTCGTCCTTCACCGCCGTCGACAGCGCGAGGCCCTTGACCGCGTGCTCGTCGAGCGCGCGCCGGGCGGCCTCGCGGGGCGGACGCACCTCGAGCACAAGATCGAAGCGGCGCAAAAAGGCGGCGTCGATGGCGTCGGCGGCGTTGGTGATCCACACCGTCGGCGTCTTCGACGTCTCGAGCATCTGGTTGACCCAGCCCTTGTTGGCGGGGCTCGCGCCGGACAGCGAGAAGCCAAAGAAGCTGCCACCGGCAGGAAACGCGTCTTCTGCTTCGTCAAAGACGATCATGGCGTCGTCGACGTGCTGGACAACGCGTTGGCAGAGTTGCCACGACGACAGACGGTCATCGCGGCCGGCGGGTTTGCCGTGGGCGTCTTCGGTGCCGACCTCGAACAGCATGTGCTTCGACGCCTTGGCCAACGCCCGCGCGAGCTCAGACTTTCCATTGCCCGGCGCGCCGTGCAGCAAGACGTTGATGCCGCGGCGGCCGGCGTCGCCCTTGCCGGTGCCGATGACTTTGACGGCGTCGATGAGGGCGACGGCGACATCGAGGCCATCACCGAGGTGGGCGAACGACGACAACGACAACGTCGGCGCCGGCGCGCGGCGAAAGAAGCCGCGCAAGAGCGAGCCGTCACTGGCGTGACGCGACAGCAGCGACATCGTCAGCCCATCGAGCAAGTCGAGCGGGTGATCGACGGTGTCGACGTAGGCGCGCGGGCGCAGCAACCCCGCCGCCCGCAGCGTCGACTCGGGACGCATGGCGGCGTGGACGCGGCCGGCGTTGACGTCGAGAGCGGCGGCGATGACGCGTTCGATGGCTGCCGGCTCGTTCACCTCAGAGAGCAAATTCGAAAACGGCGTGCAGGTCTTCAGGCGAACGAGATAGCCGACGAGGTCGCGCTCGACGTCGTCGAGCGAGAGCAGCCGCTGCAGGCGCGCGAGGTTCTGGTGCAGCGCCCCGCGCCGCGCCGACACGTTCGCCGCCAGAATGCGCGCGCGCAGCTTGCGCTCGGCGGTGGCCGCCGAGACCTTCTCGAGATCTTTGGTGCCGAGCAGGCCACAGGCGTCGAGCACGGCGTCGTCGAGGTGCTCGAGGTTGCGCGGCGCGAGGCGCTTGATGCCGACCGCCGCCAGCGTGCGCCACAGCCACAACCGCGTCACCGGATCGGTGAGGCCGTTGCTGCTGCGCAGCCGAAAGGGTCTTCGTCGTCGACGACGGGCGGTCATGGTCAGCATCTCCAGGTGCTGACAACGCCGCGCGCGTGGCTGCGATTCACCTCGCGCATCGCTCGCGCGCGATCGGTTTCAGCCCATCGCGGCGGCGAGCACGTCGGTCATCTGGTAGCGGCCGGCGGTTCGATTGGATGCCGACAAGAAGCGCGCAGCCAGCAGCGCGCCGCGGGCAAAGATCGCGCGGTCAGACACTTTGTGAGCGACCTCGACGCGTTCGCCGTCGACGAAGAAGGTGACGACGTGTTCGCCGACGACGTCGCCGCCTCTGACCGCGACGACGCCGATGTCGCCGGCTGCTCTGGGTGCGTCGCCTTCTCTGCTCGTCACGATCCGCGACGTCTGATCGATCTGCGCGCGCGCCTTCTCGACGGCCGCAGCGAGCATCAACGCCGTGCCCGACGGCGCGTCTTTCTTCTTGCGGTGGTGCACTTCGACGATCTCGACGTCGGCGTCGCGCATGGCCTTGGCCGCCTGCCCCGAGAGCAGCGCCACGAGGTGCGCGCCTGGCGACAAGTTGGCAGCAACGATCAGCGGGATGCTCTTCGCCGCAGCGTCGAGGGCCTGTTGATCGTCGACGGTGAGGCCGGTGGTGCCGCAGAGATACGCGAGCCCATGCTGCGCGCAGAGGCCTGCATGCAGCGACGTCGCGCCCGGCGTGGCGACGTCAATCACCACCGTCTCACCGGGCGCTGTGGTCAGGCGGTCGCGCACGTCGTCGCCGCGGCCGAGTTCGACCACGTCGACGCCATCGCGTTTGGCGGCGGCGACGATCAACGATCCGAGACGGCCGCGCGCGCCGATGACGATGAGCTTCACAGCGCGCCTCAGAGCCAGCCGTCAGCGGTGAGCATCTTCTTCAACGTCGCCAACTCGGCTTCGTCGAGGGGACAGATGGGCAAACGGAAGCGCGGCGTGATCTTGCCGCCGCCGCGTCCGGTGAGGGCCAGCGCCGTCTTCACCGGGATGGGATTGGCGCGCCAGAACATCGTCACCGACAACGGCGACGTCTTGCGCGACAGCGCCTGCGCCGTCTTCATGTCGCCTTCGTCGTAGGCCTTGACCATCTGCACCAGCTCGCGCGCGCACAGGTGCGAGGTCACCGAGATGACGCCGTCACCGCCGAGAGCCAAAAGCGAGAGGATGTTGCCGTCATCGCCCGAGAGCACGGCGAAGTCGTCACGCACGCCCTGCAGCTTGTTGAGAATATCTTGGGCCCGCTGCACGGATCCAGTGGCTTCTTTAACGGCGACAAACTTCTTGTCGTCTTTGGCCAGCCGGATGAGCGTTTCAGGCAGCAAATCGACGCCGGTGCGACCGGGAACATTGTAGATGACGATGGGCAAGTCAGCGCTGTCAGCGACGGCCCGGAAGTGGCGGTACAATCCCTCTTGTGTGGGTTTGTTGTACCATGGGGTCACGTGCAACGCGCCGGACACTTTGTGTGCGCCGGATGATAATGCCGCCACGCGCTTGTGGTTTTCAATGGCTTTTTTAGTGTCGTTGGCGCCTGCGCCGGCGACGACGGGTACTTTGCCTTTGACGGTGGCGAGGGTCGTCGTGATCACGAGGTCTTGCTCGCTCTCAGACAACGTCGACGTCTCGCCGGTGGTGCCGCAGGGCACGAGGCCGTGGATGCCGGCGTCGAGCTGGTCGTTGACGAGGCCTTCAAAGGCTTTGACGTCGACGCTGCCGTCTTCGTTGAACGGGGTCACGAGCGCGGTCCAGATGCCGCGCAGCTTCTTCGTCGTCGTCATGGTGGTCACTCCAGTTGTTGCAGAGCGTTTTTGGCGATGCCGGCGTCTTTGCCGGCGGGGTCCATCGCCAGGTAGGCCTTGTAAGCAGCGATGGCCTCGTCTTTCTTGCCCGAGGTGCGCAGCGATTCGGCCAGGCCGAATTGCGCTTCGCTCAAGCCCGGATCGACGTCGAGGGCTTTGCGAAACGCCTTTTGCGCTTCGGCTTGCTTGCTGGTGTCCATCGACGCCCAGCCGAGCTTCAGCCACGGGCGCGCGACGTCGGGGCGCAGGGCCACGGCCTTTTTCAGCAAATCGTAGGCGGCCTTGCTGCGGTCGCTGGCCAGCGCCCGCTCGGCCTTTTGCATCAGCACCTCGTACGACTCGGTGCCGCCCTCGGCAGGAGGCGTCGTCGTCGGAGGCGTCGTCGGAGGCGTCGTCGGAGGCGTCGTCGGAGGCGTCGTCGGAGGCGTCGTCGGAGGCGTCGTCGGAGGCGTCGTCGGAGGCGTCGTCGTCGGCGCATTTGGATCCGTCGGCGGAGCGGGCGCGATGGCGGCGACCTCGAGGATCTTCTGGGCGATGGTCTTTCTGCTGTCGCCGTCTTTGAGGCGGCCGACGACGGCGCCAGCGGCGTCGATGATGTCTTTGGGCACGGCGCCATCTTTGGGCTTCGACAGCACGACGAACGTGGAGGCGACGACGGCGGCGGCGGCGCGGGCGCGCCCGTCGTTGA
>JANNAY010000761.1:0-1585 GCA_031384945.1 Deltaproteobacteria bacterium | reverse complement strand
TGCCATCGAGCAGCGCCGACTTCGGCGCGACCACGATGGTCGAGACATCGGCCCAACCCTCGGGCACGTCGATCTGCAGGCCGTTGAACATCGTGAGCATGTTCACCCCGCCACCAGTCGGCCGGCGCGTTCCCACATCTTCACCGCCGACGACGGCAGGTGCAGCGCGAGGGCGTTCAGGTTGCGGGCGTAGAGGCCGTTGTCGCCGAAGCGCATGACCGACTTCGACTCGGGTCCGACGCCGACGGTGAGAAAGCCGAAGCCCTCAAGCTCTGCGGCGCGCATGACCTGCTTCATGCCGGGCATGCCCTGCCCGTCAGAGAAGCAGACGACCTGGCCGACGTCGGCGCCCTGCATCTTCAACAAGGCGACGGCCTCGGCGCCGGCGCGTTCGTCGTCGCTGGCCTGGTCGGCGTTCTGCACCTGCATCAAGATCTGCGCTTTGAGCTCGTCGCCCCACGGCTGCTCGAAGCCCGCGTGCAGGCGCACGTTTTGCCCAAAGCCGAGCACGGCGACCTCGATCTTGTCGTCGATGGCCTTGAGCGCGTCGGCGTAGGCGAACATGCCTTCGAGCGCCGCGCGCTGCTTCTCGGGCGACATCGACGTCGACTCGTCGAGCGAGAGCACCACCGTGGCTTTGCCCTCTTCGACGGCTTTGCGCCGCTTGAAGATCTTCGTGACCGGCACGCCCTGCTCGAGGCCCATCAGGTACATGGGCAATTCGTTCTCATCGAGCGCGGTGCCGACGCTCTGCTTGCGCGCCCACTGCGCGCCGCCCGTCTTCGGCAACGTCGACGAGATGCCGCTGACGAGCGCCGCGTGCGTGCCATCGCGTTGGTGGCGCGTGTTCATCTCGCGCACCAGCTGCAGCGCCTTCTTGAACTGCGGCGACGACGTCGACCTCTGCTGCGTGCGCTCGACGTCTTTGAGCGTGCGGTCGTAGGTGGCGCGATCGGCCAGGTTCACCAGCGCACGGCGGTCGCCCTCGGTGCCGTAGACGACGGCGGGATCGTCGCCGGCGACGAAGGGCACAGCCAACGACGACGCTGCCTCGCCGAGCCCGTTGCCCGCGGCCGCCGACAACGCCTGCTGCGACGTCGACACGCCGATGCCGCCGGCGCTGGCCGCTTGTTTGCCGCCGAGGCCGGTTTGGTTCTGCACCAATGTGCGCTGCAGCAAGTCGGCGGCTTTGGTTGCTGCGTCTTTGTAGCCGCGCACGTAGGCCGAGTTTTGCTTGCCAGCGACGTGCTCGATGTGGGCGGCGTCGCCGAAGCCCATGAACGCCACGCCGGTGGGCGGGCGGCCTGCTGCTTCGTCTTGGCCGCGCAGCCCGTCGATGTAGCGGCGCACGTTGCCCGCGTCGTTGAGCTCGCCGTCGGTGAGAAACACGATGAGCTTGTTGTTCGCCTTCGACGAGAACTGCCCGGCTGCGACCGACAGGGGCCCAACGAAGTCGGTGCCGCCGCCGCAGTGGGCGGCCGCGTTGAAGGCGACGTTGGCGGTGTCGTCGTCGAGCCGGGTGCTCATGGGCTTGTGCACGAAGCAGGCGACGCCGCCGTGTCTCGCGCCGCGGCCGTTGCCGATG
>JANNAY010000420.1:0-4074 GCA_031384945.1 Deltaproteobacteria bacterium | reverse complement strand
CGTCGTCCCTCGCGTGAAGAAGGACGACGGGGCGAAGCCCCGCGCTCTTGAATCGTTTGTCGTCGGCGGACGACGGGGCGGAGCCCCGCGCTATTCGATCTCTTCGTAGCCCTTGCCGGTCCTTCGACGAATTCAAACATGCGCTTGACGGACATCGCGATCTCCTGCGGTGAAAACGACGTCGTCGTCGCAGGACCCGCGCCCGCGCGGGCCGCGACATATGTCGGGGATGAACCGATCCGAACCGATCCGAGGGGTCAGCCTTCGGTCTCTTCGTAGCCCTTGCCGGTCTTCTCTTTGACGAGCTTGTCGTAGTCCTTCTTGGCCTCGGCCTCGTCGCCAAAGGTCTTGGTCTTCTCCTGCCCGTCGGTGCCGATTTTTCCGTACTTCACGGTGTGCGACGCGCCGTCGATCGAGATGGCCCAGAACTTCTCGTCGACCTCGAAGCGCCGCCAGCTGCCGCCGCCCTCGTCGCCGCCTTCTTCGTCGTCTTCATCTTCTTCATCTTCTTCGTCTTCATCTTCTTCGTCTTCGTCTTCGTCTTCTTCTTCGTCCTTCGCAGGCTTCGCCGCAGCCTTCGCCGGAGCCGCCTTCGCCGCAGCCTTCGGAGCCGGAGCCACCTTCTTCGGCACCTCTTCTTCGTCCTCGTCGTCGCCGTCATCGTCATCGTCATCGTCGCCGCCGGCGCCCTCGACGAGCTCATAGCCCTTGCCGGTCTTCTCTTTCACGAGCTTGTCGTGGTCTTTCTTGGCGGCGGCGTCGTCGTCGAAGTCCTTGGTCTTCTCGGCGCCGTTGGTGCCGATCTTTCCGAACTTCACCGTGTGCGACGAGCCGTCGAGCTTGATGGCCCAGAATTTCTCGTCGACCTCGTAGCGCTTCCACGCGCCAGCGCCGCCGCCACCTTCGTCGTCGCCTTCGTCGTCTTCATCGTCTTCTTCTTCTACTTTGGCAGCGGCCTTTGCCGGGGCCGCTTTCTTCACCGCAGGCGCAGGCGCTGGCGCCGGAGCCGGAGCCGGAGCCGCCGCACCGCCGGCCTTTTCAACGTATCCCTTGCCGGTCTTTTCTTTGACAAGTTTGTCGTACAGCTTTTGCGCCTTTGCCTCGTCGCCTTCCGACTTCAGCGTGGTCTGTCCGTCGGAGCCGATGCGGCCGTAGCGGGTGCGCACCTCGGTGCCATCGCGCCAGACCTCCCAGAACTTTGACGACGATCCTTCGACGAACTCAAACATGCGCTTGCCGCTCACGGTGACCTCCACAGGAGAGAAGCGGGGATGATTCGCTGGATCGACGCCGCCGGTGCAAATCGCCGGGCGTGCTTTGGTCATGCGCACACCCATTGACGTCGTCACGGCCGCGTCACGGGGTGTGACAGGGGGGTGTGCGTCTTTGTAGGGATGAGGCGAAATTCGACAGAATTCGACCACGGATCGGGGTCTTTTTTCGGGTGCGACACGGGCAGATCCGGCGCGGTCGTCAACGACGATGGCGCCCACGCCCGGCGTGATCGGTGTGGGCGTGCCGCGCGCCGTCGACGACCGCCGGGCCCGCCCCACATCGTCACTGTGCGCGGGCAGGTGGGCGGACACGCGGCCGACATTTGCGTCTCACGGTTCAGAGATTCGCCACCACTGTCGAATCTCCCCACATGCTGAAGCCCCAAAAAGCTCTCGCTGTGGCCGCCCTTCTGGCGTCGGTCGCTTGTGGCAACTCTCCGACGCAGAAAGACACGGTCCTCGCTCCGATCCCCTCCAACGACGACGACAGCGGCGACGTGCTGCAGTTCCCCCGCAAGGCGGCCATCGTCGACATCATCTTCCCCGGCGACGACGACGACGACAGCGTTGTCGACGGCGAAGACGGCGAAGACGGCGAAAGCATCGTCGGCGAGGGCGAAGGCGAGGGAACCCCGCAGGGTGAAGGAGAAGGCGAAGGCGAGGGCGAGGGCGAAGTCATCACGCCGCCGCCACCGCCGCCGACGACGAGAGAGACGCGTCCCGCTGCTTCGTTGGGTCAGGGCTTCTTCGTGAAGAACGGCACCGTCTTCGACAAGAACGGCAGTGAGTTCATCATGCGCGGCCTCAACCACAGCCACGCCTGGGGACACCAGGACAACGCCGTCCGCGCCATTCCTGAGTTTGTCGAGATGGGCGCCAACTCTGTGCGCTTGGTCTTCATGCCGACCCTCGGCGGCGGCACCACGCCAGCGGGGCGTCGTGCTCTCGTCGAGACGTACATCGCCAACGGGTTGGTGCCGATCGTTGAAGACCACCGCACCACCTGCAGCGACGATCCGTCGACGTTGCGCGCCGCCGTCAACACCTGGCTCGAGCCCGGCAACGTCGCCTGGCTGCAGCAGTACGAAGACAAGGTCATCCTCAACATCGGCAACGAGTGGATGAACACCTCGTGGGACCACGACCTCTGGGTCTCGGAGTACAGCGCCGCCATCGTGCGCCTGCGCGCCGCCGGCATCCACGCCTTGATCATGGTCGACGCCGGCGGCGGCTGCGCCCAGAACCCGCGCTCGATCCGCGACCGCGGTCAAGACATCGTCGACGCCGACCCCGAGCACAACGTCGTCTTCGACCTTCACATGTACGCGTACTGGCGCTCGTCGACCGCCGGCGTCGGATCGTGGAACGACCACGGCCTCGGTTCGCCGTGGTCCATCGAGGCCGAGCTGCAGGGCATCAAGGACCGCGGCCTCGCCGTCATCGTCGGCGAGCTCGGTGACTCGTCGTCGCCGCAGGTCGGCTACGACACCAAGAGCGCCCTCGAGACCTTGAAGCGCCTCAACATCGGCTTCCTCGCCTGGTCGTGGAACTCGAACAGCGACGCGTCCCTCGACCTTTCCGTCGACAACATGGGCTGGCGCTATGACTCCACCGACGACCTCACCGCGGGCGGCCGCCTCTTCATCGAAGACGCCGACGTCGGCATGCAGGCCACGGCGCAGGTCCCTGACATCTTCTGAGTGCGCGCAGCATGGCGCTCCGGCCGCGACGGTCATGGTCGTTGGCCAGCGCCCTGCCCGGCCTCGTTGAATTGATCTGCGCTGCGCGCGGCCGAGAGGTCGCGCGCAGTCGTTTCCGCGACCTCACAACCAGCGTTGTGCATCTTCCCAACCTTCGTTGTGAATTGGCTCGTGCGTTCCCCTGAGCCCCCCTGCCCCCGAAAATCGGGGGCAGGGGGCCTCCCCGCCAACCGACGTATTGTGCGCCCCATGCCCACATGTAGGCTCGTGTGCGAAATACGCATCAGGAGCCACCCGTGAGATTGATTGCCCTTTCGTTCGCCGCCGCGGTCATCGCGATCGGCTGCCCGTCTCCTGCCCCTGTGACCAACAGCGAAGTCTGCGACGACCGCGTCGACAACGATGACGACACCGCCGTCGACTGCGCCGACACTGACTGCGCCGGCGAAGCCGTCTGCGCCATCGCCGAGGGCGAAGGCGAAGAGGGCGAGGGCGAAGAGGGCGAGGGCGAAGAGGGCGATGGCGATGGCGAAGAGGGCGAAGGCGAACCGCCGCCGCGCCATGAGCTCTCGTGCACCGACGGTGACGACGACGAAGACGGCGCCGCCGACTGCGACGACGAAGACTGCGCCGCCGACGCCGCCTGCAACGTCGGACCCGTCGATCCCAACGGCTGCGGCGTCGTCGCCCCCACCACGCGCGCCGAGCTGCAAGCCGCGTTCGCCGCAGACCTCGACGGCCTCATGCGCCGCGCCGATGGCGGCTGCATCCGTTGCCACGGCGACAACAGCCCCCGCGACCTCAAGATGACCACCGACGCGGCGACGACGTTCGACCGGCTGTTCGACGGTCGCTTCTTCGATTTGCAAAATGAAGACGCCATGCCCGATCGCGTGTTCACCGACTCGATGCCCAAGGTCGGCAGCAAGTGGACCCAGGATGAGAAAGACCTCTTGAAAGCCTTCGCCTGCCGCGTGGCGACGTTGCAGCCCGCCGAAGGCGAAGGCGAAGGCGAAGGTGAAGGCGAAGGCGTAGGCTAAGGCGTAGGCGAAGGCGAAGGCGAATGCGAAGGAGAACCCGGCGAGCCCGGCGACCCGAGC
>JANNAY010000740.1:0-6378 GCA_031384945.1 Deltaproteobacteria bacterium | reverse complement strand
CCGCTTCGACGGCGCTGCCGCGGCGGCGCTGCGCAAGCGTTGCCGCGGGCTCGCCACCTGCGTCGTCGATGTCGAAGCCAGCGTCGCAAAGCTGACGCTCGATCCTGAGCAGGCGCTGGCGCTGGAGCTCGACCACGTCGTCATTCATGGGGGCCGGCCCCAGTCTGCTGGCGAGGCATGGCACCGGCCGCCGCCGGCGCTGCCGCAGAAACACCGACCGCTGCCGTTCAAGCCGTCGTCACCAACGACGCCGATCGCCGTCTCGGCGCGTGTCTTCTGATGCGACGTTTCGCACCGCACGATCCGTCAACACTCACGCCGCTCGGTGTCTGCTTTCGCCCGCGAGGCCCGCCATGACGACTGCGCATGCACCGACGGTTCATCTCTCCGCGTTCATCGAGACGCACCGCGACGCCATCCTCGACGAGTGGGTCGCGTTCGCCCGCACGCTGACGCCGTGGTCGACGGGACTCGATGAGGCGCAGCTGCGCGACCATGCGCGCGAGCTGCTGAGCGCCATCGCCGTCGACATTCGCGCGCCGCAGTCGGAGCACGAGCAGACACAGAAATCGAAGGGCCGCGATGAGAGCGCCAGCCCGCTCAGCGGCGTTGGCAAGGCGCACGCGATCGATCGGCTCGAAGGCGGGCTCAAGCTCGACCAGCTCGTCTCTGAGTACAGAGCCCTGCGCGCCAGCGTTCTGCGGCTGTGGGCGAAAGCGGGCCTCGCCATCGACAACGGCGAGGTCATCCGCTTCAACGAGGCCATCGACGAGACGCTGGCCGAATCGTCGTCCTGGTATGCGAAGAAGCTCGACGCGATGGGCGCACAGTTCATCGCCATGCTCGGCCACGACCTGCGCAACCCGCTCTCGTCGATGGTGCTGGGCGCCGAGCTTCTGACGACGTCCGAGGCGCTGCCACAGCGCGATTTGGCCGTGGCTGCGCGCATCCTCGCGAGCGGGCGCCGCATGACGCGAATGGTCAGCGACATGCTCGACCTGACGCGCACCCGTCTCGGCTCGGGCATCCCCGTCACGTTGGCGCCGATGGACCTCGCCGCCGTCTGCCAGCAGATCTGCGACGAGCTCGAGGTCATCCACCCCGGCCGGCGCTTGCAGCTCGAGTGCTCAGGCGAGCTGAACGGCGTCTGGGACGCCGACCGCCTCGCGCAGGTGATGTCGAACCTGGTGGGCAACGCCCTGCAACACGGCGCCGAGAGCGAGCCCGTTCGCGTCACCGTCCGCGGTGGCGACGCCGACGTCGTGATCGAAGTCGAAAACGCCGGCGAACCCATCGACCCCGGCCACCTGCGCCGCATCTTCGAGCCGATGGTGCACGAGGCGCGGCAGGGCGATCGCAACCGCAGGGGACTCGGCCTGGGCCTCTTCATCGCCCGCGAGATCGTCACCTCTCACGGCGGCACCGTCGGCGTGACCTCATCGTCGACGGCCACGACGTTCACCGTGCGGCTGCCCCGCGCAGCACCGGCGAAGCTCTGAGCTGCGGTCGTCACAGGTCCTCTTGGTCCGCGAGATTCTGCGTGAGTGTGGTGCTGCGCTCGGTCTAGAGAAGTGGCTCAGGGGTGAGCATGACGACGAAAGATCGCACCGCGCTCTGTGACCACTGGCTCGATCGGTTGACGGACCCGCAGACGACGCAACAGACGACGCCGATGACGCCGATGACCAAAGTCCCGCAGGCGACGCCGACGGTGTTCGCGCGATGGGTCGACGCTCTGCACGCGCCGGCCAGGCCGGGGCGCGACAGAGAAGCGACGCGCACGACGGCCATCACGCCTCGCCCATCGGCGCCGCCAGCTGACGCAACAGCGAGGCCTTGGCCGCCGCCGCTCGCAGGCTCATCGCTGGATTGATGAGCCGTGACGTGACGTTGTGGGCGAGGGTCATCGCCAACAAGCGAAAGAGCACGTCGTCGGCCTCGACGCCCGAGGCCAGCTCGCCGCGCCGGTGCCCATCGTCGACGAGCACCACCAGCACGTGGCGCAGACGTTCGATGAAAGCGCACACGCGATCGCGCAGCACGCCCTGCTCAGCGTCGAACTCGTGCAGCAGCGTGGCCATCAGGCAGCCGCCCTGCGTGCGCATCGACCAATCCATCCACAGCTCGGCGAGCGCATCGAGTCGCACGAGCGAGCTTGCGGACGAGCACGGCGCGACCACGTCAGCGAAGAAGCGGCGCTCGGCATCGTCGATGATCGCCAGCGTCAATCCCTGTTTGTTGCGAAAGTGCAGCACGACGTTGCTCTTCGACGTCGCCGCCACGCGCGCGAGCTCATCGAACGTCACCGTCGACGCGCCGTACAATCCAGCGAGGCGCACCGCGTGGTCGAGCAGCATGGCCTTGCGTTGGGCGCTGCGCAGTTGGCGCCTGCCGAGAGCGCGCGCGGGTCGAGAGGGCGCACCGGTGAGCGTGGCTGCATCTGTCATTTGAGGTCTCCACAGTCAGAACGAGAAAGCGACGTGAAAGCGGCGGTCGCCGCGGGTTGAACAGGGCCCAAAAGGACGTGCGTGGACCCAATCGATCGCTGCGTCACGCGCCCCGACCAACGTCGTCGCCAGTGAGGAGCGTGTCGCCCGCCCTTCGGCGAGCGGCAGCGAGAGGTCGGCAAAGCTTGCTTTGTCGGCTTCGGCGCCGTCGCCGATGTCGACGATGTCTGTGCCGGCGGCTGCGGCGGCTTCGGCGACAGCGAGCAGCAGCAGCGCGACGGGCGAATGCCGCGCATGCGCGTGATCGTGGACGAGAAACCACCAATGCCAGACCTGCGCGGAGCAGATGCCGAAGTGCGCCGCCACGAGCTGGTCGCCGGCATAGAGCGCCGACGAACGGCCCGCGAGCGACGGCGCCTCCGTCGGGTCGGGGGTCGCAAGCGCGACCCGAATGCCCGCGCGCCCGAGTGCTCGCACCAAAGAGATGTCGCCGAGCACAAGGGCGAAGGCCTCGTTCGTCATGGCGTCGCCTAAGCAGTCGACGTGCCACGGCTTGCGTCGCTGCTGTCCACCTGCACCGGTCAGCGGGTGTGGCGGCGCGGCGGTCGTGATCGACGAACCAGCATCAACAACGCGTGCTGCCGCCTGCCTTGCCGGGCGCCGCTGCTCTTTGGGCCCGAGGGCGGCACGTTCGCTGCCTTGTTGACGACGGCTACCACGCGCTCGCCGTCGGAGCGTGAGCCTGGCGGTCCGTGCGCCTGCAGCTCGGACCGCACGTACTCGATGAGCGTCGGTGGTCGGCCGCGTGCCATCCGCGGCAGTCGGCAGGGCGGCCGGAGTCTGCGGCGAGGAAGGTCACCGGGCATCGCACGATCGCGATGCTCTTGAAGTACGTGCGCGCTCAGCGAGCGCGACTGCACGGCAGACGGCGACGACGACGTCGGCAACGACGGCGAAAAAACAAGGGCCTCGTGAACGCGCGCCGGCCGGGCCCGACAGCGCAAGAAGCCCGGCCTCTCCGACGGGGGTTGGTCGTCGCGTGGTCGCGACGCACCGCTCGACCTCGACGCGTTCGCGGGCGACGCGCTCCACCAGCAGCGCATCGACGGTGCCCGTTGCGACAGGGCTGCTGTTGACCACCCAGGCCCACGGCTCGATGCCCGCGTCGCCGCAGCTCTGCTTGCAGCGCCGCCGCCGCCTCCGTCACCGGCGTCGTCTCGGCGAGGGTCACGATCAAGACACGCGTGAACGCCGCGCCCTGTCGTCGCATCAGCGGCGTGCGCAGCTTGTTGCTGCCGAGCGTGACCACATCGCGCGTGACGTCGCGGTGGTAGACGCCCGCAGCGTCGAGCAGCAGCATCGCTCGAGACATCGAGCGACGGCGCAATTCGCATCGCACGCGTTGTACTGCGATGCATCACCAACTCTCCGTCGACGAGCTGTCACTCATCGCCGCTTGCACGGCGAAGGCGATGGCCCGCCGTGGCGTCGACCCCGACGACGCCGGGCGGGCTCTGCTCGCCGAGGCGTCGTTGGCCAGCGAGCGCGGCGCTGTGTGGCGCACGTTCTGCAGCCTCTGTTGTTCTCTCGAAGGAGTCCCAACATGAACGCGCCGACCCCAACGCTCGCCGATCTCTCGTCCGACGCGGACGTCGACGTCGACGCTGACGATGTCGATGTCGAAGAATCACGAGAGCACTTCCTCGACCGCTTCGATCATCCGGTCTTCACCGCGTCGCGGGTCGCGGTGTCGGCGCTTGGTCGCCGTTCGCGCGCCCGTCGCATGCATCGCTTCATCGAGCGCCTGCACGTTGGTCGCGGCACGCGCATCCTCGATCTCGGTGGCCGGCCCGAGATTTGGGAGAGCGTCGAGGGTCCGCTCGACATCACCATTCTCAATCTGCCCGGCGAGACCGGCGCAGACGTACAGAGCCGTCACAACGTCACGTACGTGGAAGGCGACGCGACGCACGTCGAGCGACCCAGCGGCAGCTTCGACCTCGTCTTCTCCAACAGCGTGATCGAGCACGTCGGTCCTGCCGAGAAGCAGGGTGCGTTCGCCGCCGAGGTGAAGCGCCTCGCCGCCGCGTACTGGGTGCAGACGCCCGTGAAGTGGTTCCCCATCGAAGCCCACACCGGGATGCCGTTCTGGTGGTTCTATCCGGCCGCGATACGCCGCGCGTTTATCGCGCGCTGGCACAAGGGCCTCCCCGATTGGGCGGAGGCGATGGAAGGAACTCGCGTGCTGGAGCGCGCGTTTCTCGAAGGCTTGTTTCCGGGAGCACACGTCTTTACGGAAACGCTCGTCGGTGTGCCCAAGTCGGTCGCCGTCTGGCGCGCGGCCTGAACTCAGCAGCAGCGGCGCCGACGATGGATCAGTCGACGCCGTCGTACGTCACGGTCTCGACAAGCCAGTGCGCGTAGGTGAATGGCCCTGACTCGAGCTGCCAAACACCTCTGCTTAGAATTTGATGCGCAAGCCATCGACGGTGCGCGTGTCGAACAAAGTCGTCGGATACCAGGCCATCTCTGCCAAGAGCCTCGCCGACCACCGACTCTCATCGAGAAAGAAGGCGAGCCAAAGCATCGTGATTTTTCTGCACATCGAGAAGGCGACGCAGCGAACGTGCCTGACGCGGCCGAGAGTGACGTCAAGAACTGCGAAAACGCTCGCCAATGAATGCTACAACGTCTGCCAAATCAGTTCAAAGTGCTTCGGCCGACGCGCGCGATTTACAATCACGCGCGGTGAAACAGGGACAGCGAAGCATCAGGCCAGGCGCCACTGGTGAAGAAGGCGAACCGAGAGAAGTCGCGTGGCGCCATCATGCGCGCGAGCTGAAACGGGTCGGCGCCCTGCCGCACCAACACCGCGGGCTCCGTGACGACGGCGGAGCGCAACTTGCCTGCCTGCACGTCGCGGCGCGCACGGCCGCAGGAGCGACCGTACGGAAAGGAGAAGTGCTGGGCGGTCTCGCCAGTGGCGATGCGAAGATCGGCGATGCAGGCGTCGACCTCGTCGCGCGTCTTCTCCGCGTCGCAGGCCGTCAAGTCGAGATGATCGCGGGTGTGAACGCCGACGTCGAAGCGGCCGAAGGAGGCGCGCAGCTTGCGAACGTCTTGCCAGCCCATCGTGAGCCGCGGCGTCGGGTGGGACGGTCGCAGCTGCTCGACGACATCGGCGAGGACGGCCTCGCGGCGCTCGTGGCCGAGGTAGCTCAGGCCGTCGGCGACGCGCAGATAGGCAGACGTCACCGCGTCGCGTCCCTGCAAGACAACGGCGTCGATGCCGAGCTCAGCGGAAGCGAGCTGGTGGCGTGTGCGCAGGCCGAAGGCGCCGTAGAGGACGTCGACGAACTGCGCCTGCTCGCGGCTGATTTGTCCGGTGGGCAGGTAGACGATGGCGGGCAGCGAGAGACGTTCGAGGATCGGCGCGGCGATTTGCTGGGTGCTCAGGTAGCCGTCATCGAAGGTGATGACGACGCTTCTCGGCGGGATCGCCTGACCAAGCTCGAGGTGATCGATGAGCTGCGACATCGACAACACCGTCCGCTCGCGAGCGAGAAATTCCATCTGCTGCGCGAACGCAGCGACCGGAATCGAGTAGCGCGGGTCGACGAAGGGGACGTCGTCGTTGGAGGTGACGCCGTGGTAGGCGAGGATCAACGCTCCCTCACCTTCGACACGTCGACGACGACGCGTGACGAGCCGTGACCCGCGGCTCGCGTGCAGCGCCCGCTGCGCAAAAGCGAGACCGCGGCGCGCCAACCGCGGACGGGGAAACAGCGGCGTGGCCACGTGGCTCTCGTCGACGTGACCGAGGCGCTGCGCGACGCTTTCGCGGACCTCGAGCCAGGCCCGCGCCGCTTTGGCGGCCGACGCACGGCGCCGGCGGCCGCCAAGACTCGAAGGGCTTCCCGCTCCTCGTCGC
>JANNAY010000731.1:0-6057 GCA_031384945.1 Deltaproteobacteria bacterium | reverse complement strand
CGCCATCGCCCACGACGCCGGACACACCTGCGAACAGACGGCGCGGGCGATGTCGAAGAAAGATCCCCAGCGCGGCTGGGCGGTGATGCGCGAGTGCGTGAAGCGCAATGACTTCAGCGACCTCGAGATCCTCATCGAGGGCTTGTGGGCCGACGACATGGCCAAAGACCCCGACGCCGCGATGATGTTCGCCCACGTCATCGCCGTCAGAGGCGGCGACGTCGGCGCCGACCTGCGCCTGCTGCGCCGTCGCAAGATGCCCGTGTATTCGCTGCAGGCCGCGCTGGCAGAGCCCGACGCCTACAAGGGCCGCGTCGTCATCCTGCGCGGCGTCGCCAAGCAAGGACGCAGCAACGGCGGCGCCCGCGCCTTTCGCCTCGTCGAGACCAAGGTGATGGTCGAGAGCGAGTGGGTATCGGCGCCCAACACCACCCGCCTCAGCACCCGCGACAGCAACGAGCTCGCCGATCAGCCTGGCGTCGACGTCCGCGGCCGCGGCGTCGTCGAGCGCAACCGCCGCGAGCAGAGCCAAAAGGTCGAGGTCGAGCACAACGTCAACGTCGAGACGGGTCTCGAGATGGTTGGGCGCGTCGACTCTGACGAACCGTCGCTCGAGCCCGCCACCGACTACGTGCTCGTCGTCAGATTCGAAGGCGTCAAAGAAGCCGCCGACGAAGACGGCAACGTCGACGAAGACGGCGTCGGCGTCGTCATCGGCTACTTCGAACCCGAGAACGGCATGTTCGCCCGCCTCGGTCGCTGACCTGACCTAGCTCGAGGAGAGCCCAACATGGTGAGCCTGAATCTCGGCCCCGACATGGGGTCTCGCAACAGCGCGCCCGCGCCCTTTCGCCGTCGACGTCCGGCCCGCAGCAAGACGGTGTCGCTGCGCAGCCTGAACCGCGAGCGGCGGGGGTTGCTCGTCATCATCGACGACGCCCCCAGCGAGCTGCCGGCTTCGCGCAGCGAATGTCGTGGGGGAATGCGCCCCTGCCCCTTCGTCTCGTGTCGCTTCCACCTCTACCTCGACGTCAACGAGAGCACGGGCTCGATCAAGCTCAACTTTCCCGACAAAGAGCCGTGGGAGCTCAGCTGCTCCTGTGCCCTCGACGTCGCCGAACAAGACGGCGGCCGCACCCTCGAAGACGTCGGCGCCCTGCTCAACCTCACGCGCGAGCGCGCCCGCCAGCTCGAGAGCAGCGCGCTGCAGAAGATCCACGACGAGATCGATCGGTAGGAGTGCGTAGTCTGGTTCGCAGTTGACGACGTCGTCAGCGGACCACAAGGTCCCCGCCGACGTGGACGAGAGTCTCCTTCCCGAACAGCGGCGCCCGTACGTGCGCGAGCTCGCGACCCTCGAGCTCGAGCTGATGCGCAGCCTTGTGATCGACCCGACATGGTTGGCGCCCCACGACGAGAGCGCGCTGCGTTGGGCGCTGTCGTTGGCGCGCATCAGCAGCGTGCAGGTCACCGCAACCGAATCCGGCGCAGGCGTCGTTGTCGTCGACGTAGGCCACACCACCGACGGCTACCGCAAGAAGCTGCACGCCATGCTCGCGCCGTGCGTGCAGGTGAGCGCCAGCGGCGTGCGCATCGAGCGCGACGGTGTCCGCGGGCAGATGCAGCAGATTCGCGCGCTGGTGTTCTTCGAGCGCCGCGCGCTGCTCGAGCTCTTCGGCGATCGCCTGCCGCCAGCGGCGCTCGATCGCGCCACCCGTCGACGACCGCTGGCGCTCGTCATGGGCGGCGGCGGTGGCACCGGCTACGTCTACATCGGCGCCCTCAGCGTGCTCGACGAAGCCGGCATCGTGCCCGCCGTCATCAGCGGCACCTCGATGGGCGCGCTGTTGGGCGCATTTCGCGCGCGCACCAAACACTTCTCGCTCGGCAACGTGCGCGACCTGCTCAAGCGGCTGTCATGGAAGAAGGTGTTTCGCCTCTTCGACACCGAGAGCCGCTTCGGCCTGCCAGCGACGTTGAAGCTGTCGCTGCGCGAGGTCATCGGCCACGAATTTCTCGCCGACAACGACGGCAACGGCATCCCCGACGGCGTCGAGGGCGGCGTCAGCGGACCGATCCCCCGCGGGCGTTCGCGTCGCTTCTTGCGCATGAACGAGCTCGCCATCCCGCTGCGCGTCTGCATCGCTGGACTTGTCCAGGGTCAGCGCACGGTGCGCGACGGCTACGCCGACCTGCTGAAAGACGTCGAGAACGTCGGCGCGCTGCGCAAGCGGTCACGGCTCATGAGCACCGCATTCGCCGAGATCGCGAAACAGCCCGTGCGACCGATCTATGTCGGTGGTGACGACGACACGAAAGAGTTCGACGTGCTCGACGCCATCGGCTTCTCGTCGTCGGTGCCGGGCATCATCCACTACGACATCCTGCGCGATGACCCGCGCATGATCGAGCTCGTCTCGGCCGTGATGCGCCGCGAAGGCGTGTTCCGCCTCGTCGACGGCGGCCTCGTCGACAACCTGCCCGCCAAAGAGGCGTGGCGCACGGTGCAGTCCGGCGTCGTCGGCGACCGCGATCCGTTCGTGCTGTCACTCGACGCGTTTTCGCCACAGCTGACGGCGCGGCACCTGCTGTTTCTGCCGCTGATGCGCATCGCCGCCGAAAATTCACGACAAGGGCGCGAGCAGAGCCATCTCGTCGTCACCTTCAAGGGTGTGTTGTCGCCGCTGGCAGTGGTGCCGTCGCCGTCTGAGTTTTTGTATGCCGTCGACAACGGCAAGCGTGAGATGGCGCCACACGTCCCTTTGATTCGCAAGATGATCGGCCCGATTCCCGATCCACCCGGTATGTTTGACGAGACGGCGAGCGCGCCGTGGAGCCCCCGATGACCACTGACAAAGCCCGCACCTACGACGCCGTTCCCGACGCCCACAAGGTGCCCTTCACCTGGCTCGATGGCGCCTGCGTTCCCACCGAGACGGCCGTCGTGCCGATCATGTCGTACACCCTCCACTACGGCCTCGGCGTCTTCGAAGGCATCCGCGCCTACGAGGGCGATCAGGGCCCGGCCGTCTTCCGGCTGCGCGAGCACATCGAGCGCCTGCACCGCTCCGCCCGCCTCGTGCGGATGGAGATCCCGAACTCCGTCGATGAGATCATCAAGGGCTGCACCGAGGTGCTGTCGAAGAACGGCCTCAAGGCCGGCTACCTGCGCCCCATCGCCTTTGTCGACGACGGCAAGCGCGGCCTCGGCGCCAGCAACAACCGCGTGCGCGTCGCGATCGCGACGTGGCCCTGGGGCCGCTACCTCGGCGACGAAGGCGTGCAGCGCGGCATCAAGTGCCAGGTGTCGTCGACGGTGCGCATGAACGCGCGCTCGTTCTTGCCCAAGGGCAAGATCAACGGCCAGTACGTCAACTCGATCCTCGCCAAGCGCACGGCGCAGCACGCCGGCTACGACGAGGCCATCTTGCTCGACGACGACGGCTTCGTCGCCGAAGCCACCGGCGAGAACCTCTTCATCGTCAAGAACGGCTCGCTGATCACGCCGCCGCTGTCGCAGCCGATCCTCGAAGGCATCACGCGCGAGAGCGTGATGACGATCGCGCGCAGCCTCGGTGTCGTCGTCAAAGAAGAACGTTTCGCCAAAGAGACGCTGCTCACCGCCGACGAGATCTTTCTCACCGGCACCGCCGCCGAAGTCACGCCCGTCCGCGAGATCGACGGCTACACCGTCGGCATGGGCGGCCGCGGCCCCATCACCGAGAAGCTGCAATCGCGCTACTTCGACGTCGTCCACGGCAAGGTCGCCGAGCACCACAGCTGGCTCACCACCTACAAGGTCTGAGCGTCGAACGACCCATCAGGCAACTCTTCAACCCGGGTTGGGCAACTGCTCAACCCGGGTTGTTCTTTTCTTCGCGCGCGCGCGGATGGGCCTGATCGTAGACCTTCTGCAGGCGGGCGACGTCGACGTGCGTGTAGCGCTGCGTCGTCGACAGCGACGCATGGCCCAGCAGCTCTTGGATGCCGCGCAGGTCAGCGCCCCCCTCGAGCAGGTGGGTCGCAAACGAGTGCCGCAGCTTGTGCGGATGAATGCGCGTGCGCGCGCCAGCCTCGACGCCGTGCTTCGCCAAGCGTCGCCGCAGCTCGCTGTCGATGACCCGCTTGCCGCGGGCGCCGAGAAAAAACGCCACCCCCGACTGCGGCGTGGCGACGACGGGGCGTACGGCGAGCCACGCGGTTAGCGCTGCGGCGCACACATCGTGAAACGGCACCACGCGCTGCTTGTTGCCCTTGCCGGTGACGCGGACGCTGCGGCCAGTGATGTCGACGTCACCGAGGCCGAGGCCGACGAGCTCGCTGATGCGCAGACCTGCCCCATAGAGCAGCTCGATGACGGCACGATCGCGCAGCGCCATCGGCTCCAACGTCGTTGTCGTCGTCGTGGTCGTGGCCGTGGCCGTCGGCGTTTTTCCCGGCTGCTCGCAGAGCGCGAACGCCTCGTCGACGGAGACGCTGCGCGGCACCTGCTTCGGCCGCTTCGGCGAGTCGAGCAGGTCGGCCACGGACATCTTCAGGCGCCCCGTCTTGCGACAGAACGAGAGAAAGCCGCGCAGCGTCGAGAGGCGCCGCAGCGTCGACGTCGTCGCGTCCTGCTGCTTGTACCGGTCGGCCAAGAATGCGCGCAGCGTGAACAGGTCGAGGCGCGTGAGGTCGGCCAGGCCCTTGCTCTTTTGCACGACGAGGAAGGCCCGCAACAGCGCAAGGTCGCCTTCATAGGCGCGCAGCGTGTGCGGGCTCAGGCGCCGCACATGTTGCAGGTGGGCGACGTATTCGGCGGCGGCGTCATCGAAGCAGGCGTCGGCGGAGACGACCATGACGCCGATCCTGCGGCGTCGATCGATCGCGGGCAAGTTTGTGTAGCCTGCGCGCGTTCGGAGGTTCCGTTTGCTCACCGTCGTCGACGCCCTGAAAGATCGCCCGCTGGTCGAAGTGCTCAAAGAAGGCGGCGTCGCAGGCGCGGGCGGCGCGGGCTTTCCCACCTGGGCGAAGTACACGGCGTCGCAGCCGTTTCTCGTCGTCAACGCGCAAGAGAGCGAGCCCGGCTACTTCATCGACAAGTGGCTGCACCACCAGCACGCACCGGCGTTGTTCGAGCTCTTCGAACACTTTCGCGCCCAGCACGTCGTCGACAAGGTTGTCATCGCCGCCAAGCTGAAAGACCGCGATTGGATCGCGCCGATGCTCGCGCTCGCGCCCTCGCACAAAGAGCTCGATTGTACAGGTAGAAACCGTCACAATCTGCGCGAACAGAGTGAACCATATCTGTTCACCTGGACAGACGATCGTTATCCCTACGGGATGGAGACCGCTCTGCTGCTCATCATCGCTGGGCAGAAGATCCCGCAAGGCGAGCGACCCAGCCAACACGGATTCATCGTCAACAACACCGAGACATTGTTCAACATTCACCGTCTACTGACCACAGGCGCGCCAGTCACACGCAAGCTCGTCCATGTCTACGGCGCGACGCCAGCGCACACGTTTCGCGAGGTGCCGATCGGCACCCCGGCTGCAGTGGTGCTCAACGACGCCGGCGTCAGCGTCGACGACATCAAAGCCCGCGGCCTCGTCGTGGTCGATGGCGGCCCGGGCTGGTTCGAGAAGGTCGACCCCGACACCGCCGTCGTCTCGCGCCGCACCAACTCGCTGTTGGTGCTCGACCCCGCCGTCGTCGACGTGAACCAGAAAGACGTCTTCGACAAGCCAAACAAGCCCGGTTACCCAGCCGCGGGCACGGCGTTCTCGACGTCGCCGTCGCCGCTGTCGTCGCCGTGGGTGAACGTTCCGCTGATCGACAATCCGAACTTCAAAGCCGTCACGCCAGCGCAGCCGATCGTGAAGAGCGGCGACACCGTCAGGCGCGGGCAGACCATCGCCACGGCCGGCAAAGAAGGCGTCTCCATCGACGTCCACGCCAGCATCGACGGCGTCGTCGGCGTCGTCGGCGACCGATTCATCGCAATCCGCAGCTAAAGAGGCAGACCCATGGCCAGCACCGAGATGAGCAACAAAGTCGTCGTCGTCAGCGGCGCC
>JANNAY010000680.1:0-6592 GCA_031384945.1 Deltaproteobacteria bacterium | reverse complement strand
CTAGTCCTGCGACCGACACGCAGTGATCACACGGGAATTGCTTCGGGCGACGTGGGCTGATCTGCGAGGGCGATGGCAGCAAAACCGCGCTTTCAAGGACTGAAACTCACGACGGCTGAACAACGGACCCTGCAGGCGATGGGCGAAGGACGAGCCCGAGAATCAGCCCGCACTTGGCGACGGGTGCGCACGCTGCTGCTGCTCGACGACGGGAACTCTGTCCGAGCGACAGCGCTTGCGGTCGGGGGCTATCCCCGTGAGGTCTCCAGGGTCGGCAAGCGATACCTGGATGGCGGCATCGAGAAGGCGCTCGTTGACGACGACAGACCATCACCTCCGCGGATTCTGGACAGCGCGCAGGAGGCAGCGCTCATCGCGATGATTTGTGGGCCAGCACCAGAAGGCCGCGCACGCTGGACGATCCGCTTGGCGGTGTCGGAGGCGATTCAGAAAGGCATCGTCGACGACGTTGGCAGGGAGACGGTGCGCGTTCTTCTCGCCGCCCATGACTTGAAGCCATGGCGGGAAAAAAATGTGGTGCGTCCCGCGAATCGACGAGGAGTACGTCGAGAGAATGGAGGACGTTCTCCGCCTCTACGCGAAGAAGCAAAACGACGCTGAGCCCGTCGTGTGCCTCGACGAGAGGCCGGTTCAACTTCTCGATCCTGCAAGACGCGGTCTGCCAATGAAGCGAGGAGTCCCAGCGCGCGCGGACTACGAGTACGTCCGACGAGGAACGGCGAACATTTTCTGCGTCGTCGAGCCTCTGACGGGGCGACGCTTGACGACAGCAACCTCCAAGCGGGCCGGTTCGGACTTCGCGCGCATGCTCGCCAAGATTGCTCGTCGGTACAGCGCCGCCCGGGTCATCCACCTCGTCGTCGACAATCTCAGCACGCACTCCGAGCGGTGCATCAAAACCGCACTCGGCGATGAGGCGGGGCGCGCACTTTGGCGACGCTTCCGAGTCCACTTCACGCCGAAGCACGGCAGTTGGCTCAACGCGGCCGAAATGGAGGTCAGCCTCGTCTCTCGGGAGTGCCTCGGCCGACGCCGCATCGGCGACCTCGAGACTCTCCAGCGGGAAGTACGCGCTTGGAGTCGATGCGCGGATCAACAACGGCGGCGCATCCAGTGGAAATTCCGAGTCAGCGACGCTCGTCGAACCTTCCGGTACGATGGAATCACTACGTCCCGGTCAAAGGACTAGGTCTTCTTCGCGATCCACGGCACGTCGCCTTGACCGTTGGCGCAGGCGGCGAAGCGGGCCCAGGCAAACAAGCAGTCGCTCAAGCGGTTGACGTAGATGACAACGGCGTCTCTGACGTCGTCGCCGCCGTCGCGCAGCCCAACGATCTCACGCTCGGCCCGCCGCACCACCGTGCGCGCAAAGTGCAGCCGCGCCGCCGCTTCGCCGCCTGTCGGCAAGACGAACGTGGTCAACGGTGGACAGCGCGCCATCGCGAGGTCGATCTGCTGCTCGAGGTCGCGAACGCGGGCGTCGTCGATGCGCGAGGTCAGACGCACGGCGAGCTTCTGGCCGTCTTTCGGCGGCGTGGCGAGCTCAGCGCCGACGTCGAAGAGGTCGCTCATCACCAACAACAGCTCGGCGCGCAGCGGCGACGGCAGGTCGGCGGCGACGTGGGCGAGGCCGACGGCGGCGTTGGCTTCGTCGACGGCGCCGTAGGCAGCGACGCGGACGTGGTTTTTGGGGACGCGTTCGCCACCGAAGAGCGCGGTGCCGCCGTCGTCACCCGTGCGCGTGTAGATCTTCATCTCAACCTTCTGACGGGAGCGGGGAGAGCAAATACGACGCGGCGGCAGCGGTGCCGGCGGCGAGGGTGACGACACCGAATCCGATGCCGAGCGAGAGGTGCAGGTCGCGGTTGAGCTGCACCCACTGGTGTTGCTCGACCTGCACCGCCCCGCAGGCGCCCAACGACGCGACGCCCTGGTCTTTGAAGCCGGCGCCGGTGCCGTCGAGGGCGCCGACCGGGCAGGCGCTCTGCTCTAAAAATGCTGCGGATTCGCGCAAATAGGCCTCGCGGCCGGCGAGAAAGACGACCCCGACGAGGCCGGCGCCGGCGACGCTGGCGTGCACGAGCCCGGGCCAGTTCGCCGGCGGCGCGCTGCCGCCGAGGGGCACGGTGGCCGGGACGTCGACTGTGACGGCGTCGTTGAAGGGGACGACGAAGGCGACTTCGACGACGGTGCCGTCGCCGTGGCGCACGCGCGCTTTGTGTTTGCCAGCGCGCAGCGTGACCTCGGGACGGTCGGGGCGGATGCCGTCGACGAGCAGCTCGTCGCCGGGCAGCAGTCCGCGCACTGACGCGCGCCCGCTGAACTGCGCGGGCGCGAATGCTTGCACGATGATGCCCCGCAGATCGTTGATGGTCGTCGTCGTCGTCAACACCGTCGAGAAGCTGACCAGCGGCGTGCCGTCGGTGGCGAACAGCGCGAGCGACACGTTGGACCACGCCACCGACCCAGGGCTCGGCGTGGCGGCGACTGCTTTGACCCAGACGACCTCGTCGGCAGAGACGCTGGCGGCGGCCTTTTGCAGACACGCGAGCGTCTGCGTGCAGCGGACACCGTCGGGGACGACGCTGTCGGCAACGGCCTTGAAGTCTTGCTTCAAGACCTCGCGCATGACCTCGGTGATGTCGCGTTTGACGCGGGCTTCGTCGGCGCCCATGCCGCTGGCATCGACGGGGAGGACGGCGGTGACGGCGCCTGCGCCCGCGCTGAAGAGGGCGACGACGACGACGTAGACGAAGACGGCTGCTCGCACGGCGTCTCTTCTACTTCATCCGTCGCGATCAGCGGGTGCGGATCGAGGGGACGCCGTCGCCGGAGAACAAGCCGGTGAAGAAGTCGGTGAACATCTGCCGCGCGTTGGGGTCGTTGAAGACGGCGAAGTGGCCCTGGTCGGGGTACTGCACCATCGCGACGGTCTCGCGTTCGCCGGCGTCGTCGACGAAGTTGCCGGCGACGACCTCGCCGACGTTGTCGACGCCGAACAATTCGTTGACCTCGAGCGGGCGGCTCACCGGCTCAGCCAACGGAATGCCGAACGCGCCAGCAAGAGCAGCGTGGTTGCGCGGCGGCGTGAAGGTGTCTTGCAGCCCCGACGTGCAGAGCAGGTGACGCTGCGTCTCTTTGCGCTCTTGCTGCCAGAGCGCGCCGTAGTTCAAGGGGTCGGCAGCGTCGACAAACGTCTGCAACATCGCCGGCACGGGGTGAAAGAGATCGATGTCTTCGTCGTCGGGCATCGAGAGCACGAGGCGCAAAATGTCGGCGATGGCCGGCGGCGGATCGACCTTCTCGACCATCGACGGGGCGAAGCCGGCGCCAGCGCCCGAGAGCAGCGCGCCGCGAATCCGCGTCTCCATCGGGACGAACTGACCACCGACAATGCCACCCTGTGAATGTCCGAAGTAGCCGATTTTCTCTGGATTGAAGGTCTGCGCCTGTCCGTCGACATTGCTGAACGTGAGGTCGGCGAGGGCCGACACGATCTGCACCTTTTCAAGAGCGCTTTGACGCCAGTTGTCGCGCCCAGCCAACGGATTGAAGAAGTTGAAGGTCAGCGCGTTTTCTTGCCCTTCGCGGAACCCGTCGCGGGTGCGGTGGATGGGCTCGCTGATGCCAAACATGGCGGCGCGCGCAGCGCTGATGTGAAACGCCTCGCTGCCCGGCGTGCGTCCGAGGCCGCTCTCGAGGTCGCCGCCGGTGCCGTGGCCGTTGACGACGACGGGCCAGCCATCGGCGGGCATCGTCTGCTTGGGGATGGTGATGATGAACGGGACGTCTTCTTCTTGCTGCACCGACGGCGACGGACCCATGCCAGAGACGAGCTCGGGGCCGTCGTAGACGAAGCCGCCGGAGGAGCCGTCGTAGGTGTCGTAGGGGGCGCGGCCTTTTTGGAATTTCGCGAGGGTGATGACGCCGTCGTAGATGACGTAGGGGTCGTTGGCGTTGACGGCGCGGGCCCTGACGTTGCTGACGACGGGGACGTAGGCCTTGGCGGCGGCGTAGCCCGAGCGGAACTGCGGAATCGTGTTCTGCGGCGTGATCTTGGCGACGATGGCGACATCGAAGGCTTCTTTGCCGATGTCTTTGGCGAGCTTCTGGTACGGCGCGCAGTCGAGGTCTTTGACGTCGACGTCGGTGGGGACGTCTTTGCAGTCGAGCAGCGCCCGCAGATCGGGCGACGGGCC
This sequence comes from Deltaproteobacteria bacterium, assembly GCA_031384945.1. Classification (GTDB taxonomy): domain Bacteria; phylum Myxococcota; class UBA727; order UBA727; family VGSZ01; genus VGSZ01. The sequence continues at coordinate 2,372 of JANNAY010000680.1, read as the reverse complement.
CAGGGGTGAGCCGTCTTTGTGGTGCACGCCGCTGGTGACGACGAGGGCGTAGGTCTCTTGCGGCACGACGCCGACGAGCGGGTTCACGGCGACGGTGCCAGGCGGAAAGAACGAGGTGCCCTCGGGGTAGGTCTTCCACTCGAGGGGCAAGCGGCGCAGCGTGGTGAGCTCGATGAGAAACATCGACGCGTCATCGGCGATGGAGTCGCGGGCCGTCGCCGGCAACGTCGCTTCGTCGACGCCGCCGACCACGCGAAAGGCGAGGGTGGTGTTGCGCGAGTAGCCGGGCGCCGTCTCAAAGATGGCGAGAAATTCTTCGAGGGTTCCGCTGTCGAACGGGTTCGGGAAGGTGCGCAGGTTCAACGTGCCGTCTTTGTGGACCATCACGTCGCTCGGCCACGGCGCATCGAGAAATTCTTCGGACCGCTCGCCCTTCGGCAGCGCAAAAGACGCCGGCGTGCGCTCGGGCTCGGCTTCGGGCACGCAGGCGGCGCAGAAGGAGCCGGCGCAGAAGGCGGCGGCGCAGAAGGAGGCGACGACGGGGCCAACGAGCTCAAAGCGCATTTGTGAAGCATGACAGATGGGTCACGGTTTTCGAGGTCCGGCATCACCGCAGGCTGTGTGTGAGGGTCTGGACAAGCCGACGGAGCCTGCTAAGAACACGCCGTCACCGTCGACGTTGGGCGCATAACTCAGCGGTAGAGTATTACCTTCACACGGTAGGAGTCGCAGGTTCGAATCCTGCTGTGCCCACCACACTGTCGACGACGAACCCAGCAGCAATGCTGGGTTTTCTTTTGGCGGTTTGAGACGGAGCTGGGCGCTCACGGCGACAGCGCCGCCTTTGCCTTCTGCGCGCTCGCGAGCCGGCGATCGACGACGTCCCAGCGCACGTTGGCGAAAAAGGCGTCGACGTATTTGGCGGCGGCGGCGCCGTGGTCGAGGGCGTAGGCGTGCTCGTACATGTCGACGACGAGCAGCGGCAGCGTCGCCGCCGGTGTCTGCGTGTGGTTGCCCGACCACGACACCGTGAGCGCGCCGGTGTGCAGCGACAGCCCGAGGATCGTCCATCCTGAGCCACCGGCCTCGCTCATCGCCGTCGCCCGCAGCAGCTCTTCGAGGCGGGCGAACGAGCCGAACGTCGACGTCGCGGCGTCGTTGATGGCGCCGGCGACCTTGCCGTCGCCGCCGAGGTTCTCGAAGTACAGCTCGTGCAGCACCATCGAATTGCGAAACGTCAGCTCGCTCTGTTTGAGGCCGGCGACGACGAAGCCCGCGGTGTCTTTCGTGATCACCGCCAGCTCGGCCTCGACCTTGTTGAGGTTCTTCACCGCGCCGCCGTAGTTGTTCTCGTGGTGGCTGGTGAGCAGCTTCTCAGACAGCCCCTTCAGCTTTTTGGGATCGAACGGCAGCGGCCGCGGCGCGTGCGTTGCCGGCTTCGCCGCCGGCGGCGCTGTCGTCGTCATTTGGGCGGCGAGCGGTGCGGCGATGAGCGCCGTTCCACCGAGGGCAAGCAGGTCGCGTCGATCGAGGTTCATGTCTTCTCCGCTGTGAGTGCAGGCGTGGGACGCCGGGAACATCTGGCAAAACGGCGGCGCCTGTTTCTCGCCGCTCCGCTACGTTTCATCCCATGAAACATGACACGTCGCGATCCTTGCTCGCCGCGCTCGATGCCGCCGCCGGCGCCGCGCTCGTGCTCGACGAAGACCTGTGCGTTGTCGGTGCGTCACCGTCAGCGCTGCGCTTGCTGGGACCTGGCGTTCACGCTGGTGTCTCGGCGCCAGCGCTGCTGTGCGGAGACCGACCGAAGAAGCCGATCGCTGACGCCCTCGCCGCCGGCCGCGGCATCCGCGCCACCGTGCCGTGCCCCGGCGACGAACGGCGACTGGTCGACGTGCGCTCGGTGCCGCTCGGCGGGCAAGGCCGGGCGAAGCCCTTGAGCTGGCTGTTGTTGCTGGCAGACGCCGGCGAGGCCAACGACGGCGTCGTGACGTTTCACGGGATGACGACGGCGAACACCGCCATGAAGCAGCTGTTTCGCATGATCGAACGCGTGGCCGATGGCGACATCACCGTGCTCGTTCGCGGCGAGAGCGGCACGGGGAAAGAGCTGGTGGCGAACGCTCTTCACGCAGTGTCTCGGCGCAGCAAGGGACCGTTCCAGGCAATCAACTGCGCCGCCTTGCCGGCGACGCTGCTCGAAGCAGAGCTGTTTGGCACGCTGCGCGGCGCGTTCACCGGAGCCCACAAAGACACGCCGGGTCTGATTCGCTCGGCCCACAAGGGCACGCTGTTTCTCGACGAGGTCGCCGAGATTCCTCTCGAGCTGCAGGCGAAGTTGTTGCGCGTGTTGGAGACGCGCCTGGTCTTGC
>JANNAY010000674.1:0-7948 GCA_031384945.1 Deltaproteobacteria bacterium | reverse complement strand
CGCGCGCGCGAACAGCTCTTTGCCTGTGCCGGTCTCGCCCGTGATCAACACCGTCGCCTCGGTGCGGGCGGCTTTCTCGACGACGCTGTAGGCAGCGCGCATGGGCTCGCTCTCGCCGATGATCTGGTTGAAGCGAAAGGCGAGGCCCTGCCTTTCAGACGACAACGGCGAGCGCTGCTTGAGGTCGGCGTACAGCGACGTGCGCTCGAGCACCGAGCCCGCCTGGCGCGCCAACAGCAACGCCTGCGCGACGTCGGCCTCGGCGAACGATCCGCTCTTGGCGTTCAACAGCTGCAGCACGCCAATGATGTCGCCGCCGGCGTCTTTGACGGGCACACCCAACACCGAGCGCGTCTTGAAGCCGGTCTTCTTGTCGACGACGGGATGGAAGCGTGGGTCAGCGCCCGCGTCTCCGACGTTGACGACGACGCCGTCTTTGGCGACGGCGCCGGCGAGGCCCTGGCCGACGGCGAGGGTGATGCCGCCTTTGACGTCGGTGACGACGCTGGTGATGAGTCCGTTGGCGCCGTCGACGAGGTAGAGCGTGCCTTTTTCGGCGCCGAGCTGCTGCACGACCGTGTCGACCAGCGCGCCCAGCAGCTCGACGAGCTCGACGCCACGGGTCAGGTACGGCGCCGCCGCGAGTGACACCGCCTCGATGGTCTGGGGGTCGTCATCGGCCATGGCGCCATCGTCGTCACAGACCGCGCGGACAGGCAAACCACCGGCGTCGGCCATTCTGGTGGTGGCCCGCGTGGCGTGTGGTACAGCGACGGGGAGACGACGGAGGTCTTCGTGACTCATCGCGCAACCCTCGCTTTGCATGACCTGAAGTGGGCCCGCGCCGTCGTCGCCGCCGCCAGCGTCTTCGTCTTCGGCGCCGCCGACTGCGCGGCGTTGTTGGGCGAAGGCGAAGAAGAGCCAAAGCCCTGCACCGCCCGCTGCGACGTCGAAGAATTCTGCGGCTTTCGCTCTGAAGCCGACTGCCTCAAGGCGTCGTGCAACGCAGACGGCACGCCCAAAGACAAAGCCGCCGACGACTGCCTCGCCGCCGCCTCCGACGCCGAGGCCGACTGCGTCACCGTCGCCGCCTGCGCCTGCGACGGCGGCTGCGCCAAGATCGACGAATGCACCGAAGGTGAGCCCGACGCCGAGTGCGTCAACACCTGTGACACCCTCGTCGAGCAGCAGACCAGCCAGACGTATTTGGAGAACCGATGTCGCATCGAGAAGTCCTGCGAAGACCTCGCCACCTGCTCCAGCGTCTCGGGCTGATCGCGCCGGCGCTGCTGCTGTCGACGACGATCGCGACGATGCTGTCGACGTCGGCGCAGGCGCAGACGTCGGCGCCGGCCGACTCTGACAAGCCTGTCTTTCTCATCACCGACGTCACGGTGGGCGAGGGCGTGCCGCTCGAGAAAGACGCCGCCCGCGACGTGCTCTCGGCGCGCTTCGGACGCTTGAAAGACAAGCTCGAGGTGCGCTCGCTCGCCGAAGCAAAGGCCACCATCGACACCGTCGCGCTGCAGCAGCTGACCGGCTCGGGCAACGACGAAGACCTCGCCAAGATCGAGAGCTACCTGCAGGTCGACCGGCTGGTGATTGGACGCGTCACGTCGATCGCCGGCGTCATCGACGTGCAGGTCAAGGTCTTCAACACCAAAGAGGGCGTCACCGAGGTCGCCTTTGCCCGCCGCCTCGGCAAGAACGCCGACAGGTCGCTCATTCTCACGCTGCTCGACACGTTGGCCGACTCGCTGCTCGCGTGGACCATCGACCACTACACCGACGGCTCGATGTCGGCCGAGGCGCAGAAGCTGTCGCAGAAGAAGCTGCCGAAGAAGGCGCCGGCGGCTGAGATGTCGTCGGCGCCGCCGTGGTCCGGCCTCGGCGTCACGGGCGGTGTCATCGCGGGCCTCGGCCTCGGCGCTGCTGCTGGTGGCGGCTACATCCTCTCGCAGCCCACCGATCCCGATCAGGGTCCCGTTGGCATTGGCCTCGCCGCTGGTGGCGCCGCCGCCGTCGTCGTCGGCGCCGCCCTCATCGTCGTCGACGTCGTCAACGGCCCCCCCGGCGAGTAGTCGGGCGACCGGCAGGGCGAGCAGGCAGCGGCTCAGAGGTTCATCTCGAGGCCCTCGCTGCACACCATCGTCGACGACAGCCGCTTCTGCGCGCGGGCACACAGCGCATCCATGAAGTCGTCGTCGTGGGCCGGGTCGTGGTGAAAGAGCGCGAGCTGCTTCACGCCAGCGGCTTCGGCGACGGCGGCGCCCATGTCGAAGGTCGAGTGTCCCCAGCCCCTGCGTGACATGCGGCCGCTGCCGCCTTCGTATTCTTCGGGCGTGTACATCGCGTCGAAGATCAGCAGGTCGGCGCCTTTGGCGAGGTCGGCGAGGCCGTCGAAGACCGCGCCGTCTTTGCCTTCGGCGAGCTCGAGGTCGGTGGCGTAGACGACGCTTTTTCCGCCGCTGTCGACGCGCCAGGCGACGCAACCGTTGGGGTGGTCGACGCCGACGTGGCGCACCGTCACGAACGGGTTGAGCTCGATGCGCTCGCCGTAGGGCACGTCGAAGAAGCCGAGGTCGGCGCGCATGGCGTCGAGGCCGACGGGAAAGTTCGGCGCCTTCATCTGCGACGCCAGCGCCGCGCGCACGCCGTCGCGTGGGTTCGGGTCGGTGTAGTCGGCGGGCGCCAGCTCGAGCGTGATGGGGTCGCCGTCGGGGACGCTGTCGCCGGTGCTCGGACGCGGGGCCACGCCCCACACCGTGAGCTGGTTCTTCGGCACAAAGGCCGGCGTGAAGAAGGGGAAGCCCTGGATGTGGTCCCAGTGCAGGTGCGAGAGAAACAGGTGCGCCTTCACGCCGGTGGGGCCGTGGGCCTTCATCAGGTCGCCGCCGAGCTTTCGCAGGCCGGTGCCCGCGTCGAAGATCAACGTCTCGCCGCCGACGACGATGGCCACGCAGCTGGTGTTGCCGCCGTAGCGACGGGTCTCGTCGCCAGCGCAAGCGATGGAGCCGCGGACGCCGTAGAACTTCACCAACATGACTGCCTCCTGCGCCGGCTTTCCGTGCGCTTGCAGGGGTCATTGCCGGTCGTGTGCCAGCCGTTTCAGCGCGGCGTGACGCCCTGAAAAGCAGCTGCCCCGCCGTGGTGCACCAAAGTGGTGCGCCGCGACGGGGCAGGTCTTGAGGAGCGGGCGCTTCCAGCGCGTCGTCGTCAGCGTCTCAGTGAAGAACGCAGGTCGGCTGCGGCGGGCAGGGCGCGCGGATGCACGTCACCGGCTGCACTTCGCAAACCCAGCCCTCTTCGGTGTTGCACGAGAAGTCAGCGCAGAGGTCGCGGGTGAAGACGCGCTCTTCGCCGGACTCGGTGGTCGTCAGGCGCACGTCGCCGTCGCAGTTGATGCTGGCGTTGAAGGCCTGGGCGAGCTCGGCGGGGGCCGGCGTCGACTCGGCGTCGGGGAAGAGCTGCACGGTGGCACCACGGTTCTCCCATCCGCCCGTCATCGAGAAGACGAGCGAGGCGCGGCGGCAGAAGGGGGCGACGTGCAGGCACTTCGGATCCCACACCTGCGTGTAGCCGAAGTCGCCGTCGTGCAGGCCGAGGGTGGCGGTGATGTCGAAGTCGCCGCTCTCGCCCTTGAAGGTCCAGATGCCGTGGGCGTTGACGCCTTGTTCGCCGACTTTGTCGTAGGCGCATTCTTCGACGACGCAGGCGCCGTCGTGGTCGACGTTGGCGCCGACGGCGTGGGCGTGGCAGGCGTCGTCGTAGTCGACGCCGTCGCAGCCGCAGACGGTGCGGGGCGCGACCGCCGGGCAGATCGTCGACGGGATCGTGCAGGTGCCGGTCTGGTCAGCGCGGCCGCACTGCTGCTCGATCTGGCAGAAGAGGCCGTCGTCGCAGGTCGAGTTCAGGCGGCGTCCGCCGCACGAGCCACCGGGCTGCACGTTGCGCGCGCACAGTCCGTCGCGGCGGGTGCAGGCGATGTCGAGGGTGAGGGCGCCCACGCCGCTGTTGCCGATGGTGCCGGTGGCCTCGACGACGAAGGTGCCGCCTGCGTCGCTCTCGAGGCGGACGCCAGCGCTGCGGCGGCCCGAGACCTGTCCGAGGTAGCGCAGCGTGCCCGTCGGGTTCACGCGGTAGACCTTGAAGCCCACGTTGCGGCGGTTGTCGTCGGCGCGGGCGACGGTGATGTCGACCTTGCCGCGCGGCAGCATGTCGAAGTGGCCGTAGAAGAGCGGCGCGTCGTTGCTGATGCTGATGTTGGTGCGGCCGAAGTAGACGCGGGCGCTGTCGACGTCGACGGGGACGCCGTAGGTGACGGCGCCTTCGGCGGCAGAGGCGTCGGCGACGGTGACGACGACGCCCTCTTCGTCAGCGACGTCGTGCGTGCAGGCAGTGGCGAGAGCGGCGACGGCGAAGGCCGCGAGTGACAGGCGAAGCATGTGGGTGATCCCTGGAAAGTGGACACCCGTTCGCCCCTCCCGACGCGGTGCGCAACCACCTGCGCGTACATTTGGTCACACGAGGGGTCAGCCGGGGGTCGGGCTGGCCGCTGGGCGCTTCCGGTTGCGGCGCGAGACGAGCGCGGCGGCGCCGACTCCGCCGAGGAAGCCGCCGAGGTGGCCTTCCCACGAGATGCCGGTGGTGCCGGGGAGCACGCCAAAGATCATCGTGCCGTAGACGAGCGCGAAGCTGACCGAGAGCAGCACGGTGCCGGGCTTTCGCTCAAAGGCGCCGATGCTGACGAGGTAGCCGAAGTAGCCGAACAAGACGCCGGAGTAGCCGACGTGGCTGCTGCCGCTCGCGCCGACGCACCAGACGAAGACGCCCGCGACGACGCCGGTGACGACGGAGACGAAGAAGAACTCGCCCTTCGGCCGCATCAGCAACATCGTCGAGCCAAACAACATGATGGCGATGCTGTTGCTGACGAGGTGCATCCAGCCCCCGTGCAAGAAGGGCATCGCGACGATGCCGACCAGTCCGGCGACCTCGCGCGGGTGCACGCCGCCGAGCGCGCTCAGCCGGTGGAGCAAGATGGTGTTGAGCAGCTCGATGGCGCTGAGCGCGAGCACCAACACGAACGGCACGCGAAACGCGCGCACGAGGTCGCCGCCGAGGGCGCCCCAGGACTCATTCTCGTTCTTGATCTGCGTCATGAGCGAAGGCTGCCGCAGCAGGCGCAGGCCGTCATGTCGATGGCATCACTGCAGCCGCGACTTGAGCCGCGCCGCGTAATCCTTGAGCGGGAACAGGTCGACCTCGGCGGCGCCGTGGGTGCCTTTGTCGTCGTAGTCAAAGGGGTCGTCGGCGTCGCGAATCAGGCGCAGCATGTAGACGTAAACGAGGGTGACGACGGGGACGAGAATCGCTTCACCGAGCGGTGATTTGAACTTGGCCACCATGACGACGACGATCGACAGCACCACCAGCGTGTCGAGCAGCGCGTAGCCCGTCTGCAAGAAGGTGGTCTTGTGAATCACGTCCATGCGCGTGAGTGACTTGCGCAGCGTCCACAGCTCGCTCTGCGCCTTGGCAGCAGGGGCTGCGTCGAGCTTCTCAAGCGTGGGCGCAAACGCAGTGATGGCGGCGTAGAGGGCCGTGTCTTCGGTCTTCTTCGTCAGCCAGCTCATGATGGTGTCGTAGAGGCCGAGCACCTGCGCGCGCACATCATTGGCGTCGACGCCTTTGGCGCGGGCGCCGGCGACGAGGGTCTCTTCGAGGTTCTCGAGCGTGCAGGCGAGCTCACCGGGCAGCTTCTCGCTCTCTTTGTAGTCGCTCATCACCCCGCTCAGCATGAAGCCGATGAGAAAGACGGCGCCGGTGAGCACGACGCCGACGTCGCCGAATTCGATGAGGCCTTCGAAGTGAAAGCCGAAGCGCAGCAGCACCTTGATGCCGGCGACGACGAGCACGATCGGAAGGGTCGAGACGAGAAGGCCCCATTTGCGCATGGGGCCGATGGTCGGTCGTGACCCGCTCGCCGCGCAAGGTTCGCGCTATTGCAGGCGCTCGAGCTCGAGGCGCGCTTCTTCGTAGGTGCCGCCGCGGGCCTTTTCGGCACGGATGAACGCCTTCTTCGCGTCGTCTTTCTTGGCGAGCAGCAGGTAGAGCTTGCCGAGCTGAAACCACGCCTCAGCGAGGTCGGGCTGCAGGGCGACGGCCTTCTGCAACGACGCCACCGCCTTTTCTTTCTGGTCGGCCTTGTACTGGGCGAAGGCCAAATAGAACCAGGGACGGCCGAGGGCAGGGGCGTCTTCGGTGGCCTTTTCGAGCTCTTTGATCGCGGCGTCGTTCTTGTTCGCCTTGAACAAAATGTAGCCGAGCTCAGCGCGCGCCTCGGCGAGGGTCGGGTCGAGCGCGAGGGCAGCGGTGAAGCGCTTCTCGGCAGTGGCCGTGTCGCCTTGCGTGAGGGCAGCGTCGCCGTCGCCGGCGAGGGCCGGGGCGTATTTGCCGTCGACGGCGAGGGCGGCGGCGAAGGCGGCCTGGGCGTCGGGGATCTTGCCTTGCTCGAGCAGGAAGCGGCCGAGCGCGACCTGCGCCTTCGGATCTTTGGGAGCTTTGCTGGCGCCCTCTTCGAGCAGCTGGCGCGCGCGCGGCGAGCGTCCGCTCTGCGTCTCGGCGTTGGCGAGGGCGATTCTGACGTCGAGGGCGGTGGCGTCGAGGGTGAGGCCTTCTTCGCCGAGCTTGACCGCGCGGCGCACATCGCCGTCTTTGTTGCGCGCGAGCAACACACGCATCAACTGCGCGCGGATCTCTTTGTCGTCTTTGTCGGCGTCGATGGCGGCCCAGTACTCGCCGACGGCGAGGTCGAGCTCGCCGTTGTGCAAGTAGACGTCGCCAAGGCGGCGGTGCGTCGATGCGTCGTCGGGGTTCGAGCGCAGCGCGTCTTTATAAAGACGCAGCGCCTTCTTCGTGTCACCCGTTTGATAATAAATCTCGCCAAGAAAGAACTTGGCGTCGGCGTTGTCGGGGTCTTGCTCGAGCAGCTTCTCGAACGTCGCCTGCGCGTCAGGAAACTTTCTCAGCTTGAACTGCGAGAGACCCAGGTTGTAGCGAGCGAAGCCGTTGCGCGCGTCGATGGCGAGCGCCTGCTGAAAGGTCTTCACCGCGTCGTCGAGCTTCTTCTGCTTCTCGAGCGCCACACCCTTGTTGTTCAAGGCGTTGCTGTGATCGGGCTTGAGCTTGACGGCGGCGTCGAAGCTGGCGACGGCGGCGTCGAGCTGGCCCACGCGCACGTACAAGACGCCGAGGTTGTAGTGGACGTCGGGGTCGTCGGCGGCGAGGGCGCGGGCCTGCGTCAACAAGTCGAGCGCGCTGCGCGTGTCGCCCTTGTCGGCAAACATGCGGGCCTTTTCGGTCATCACGTCGGCTTTTTTGCTCGGCTCGGTGAAGAGGGCGGCGGACTTGTCGTAGGCGACGGCGGCGTCGTCGAAGCGGCCAAGGCCCTTCATGGCGTCGGCGAGGGCGAGCTGCACGTCGCCGTCGTTCTCGTGGTCTTTGCCGATGGCGACCCAGCTGGCCTCGGCCTCAGGGCGCTTGTCTTGGCGGTAGAGCACACGGGCGAGGTCGAGCCGGTACTCAACGTTCTTGTCGAGCGCGACGGCTTTGGTGAAGGCGGCCTCGGCGGCTGGCAGCTTGTCGTCGCCTTCTTCGATGAGGCCCAACGACTGGACCATCTCCGGGCTTTCCGGCGCCAACTCGATGGCGCGCCGGGCCGAGCGACGGGCGTCGTCGACGCGGCCCTGACGGGCATAGGCCGCAGCGAGGAGCTGGTGGTTCTGCGCCTCGGTGGGCGCCGTCTTCACCAGGGCTTCGTAGAACGCGACGCCCGGCTGGGCCACAGGAGTGTCGTCAGCGAGGACGGGGGCCTCTTTGCCTTCGTCCTGGGCGTGGAGGTCGGCGGCAGCAACGACACAGGCAAGCAGCGTTGCAACGGCGAGCC
>JANNAY010000643.1:0-3569 GCA_031384945.1 Deltaproteobacteria bacterium | reverse complement strand
CTCCTTCGCCTTCTCCTTCTGCTGGCACTGGGCAGACGGCAGCAGCGGCGGAGCCGTCGGGGCAGTCGCGCTCGACGACGTCATCGTCGCGCAAGACGACGCTGAAGCTGGCGCCGCCGTCGTCGGAGCGGGCGAAGTGGACGCCAGCGAAGGAGCCGACGGTGGAGCCGCAGACCCAGAGGACGCCGTCGACGGCAAAGGCGCAGCCGACCTCGCGATCGGCGACGGCGACGAAGCCCGCGCCGTCGTCGCGCCACAGCTGCCCCGGCTCGACGACGGCGAAGACGGTGCCGCCCACCACCGCGACGTGCGTCGGCGGCAGCGGCACCGCGCCGAGCGAGACGACGTCGTTCACGCCCGGCCCGAGGTGCAGCACCTCGCCCGAGCCATCGCCGTAGATGCCGCCGGCCCAGGCGCCGCCGTCGTCGTCGCTGGCGAGGACGCGGACGGCGCGAAAGGCGGCGTAGGCGACGTCGTCAACGGCGAAGGAGGCGCCGGCGTCGGCGGAGACGACGACGACGGGGCCGTCGCTGTCGAGGCTCTGGCCGCTGGCCCAGACGACGCCGGCGCGGGCGACGACGTCGAAGAAGGGATCGGCGCCGCCGAAGAAGCCGCTGACGTCGAAGCTGCGGCCGCCGTCGACGCTGACGACGACGCCGCTGGGGAAGCCGGCGCGGCCGACGGCGGCGTAGACGACGGCGCCGTCGACGGCGAGGCCCTGGACGACGCCGCCGGCGGGGACGCGGGACGCCGTCCAAGCGCAGCCGTCGTCGACGCTGACGACGACGTTGCCGCCGGCGACGGCGACGACCGCGCCGTCGACCGGCAGATGCAGCAGCGCGGGCGCGCCGGTGGTCTCGTCGCAGGTGCGGCGGGCCACGCCATCGTCGTCGATCAGCACGAGACCCCAGCTGGTGGAGCCGCCGACGAGGCCGCCGTCGTCGCCGACGAAGGGCAGCCGCGCGCCGAGCGGCCCGATGTGCGCGGGCAACAGCAGCAGCAAGAGCGCCGACGGAGACACGCCCGAAGCATGAGACACACCCCGCAAAAGAGAAACGGCCCCGCGAACGGGGCCGTTTCTCGTCGTCAAGCTGACGCTCGAAGCAGAAGTCAGGCGTCGAAGTACAGCATGAACTCGAGGGGCGTCGGCCGGTTCTTCGAGGCGTTGATCTCTTTGGTGCGCTTGTGGTCGATCCAGGTCTCGAGCAGGTCTTTGGTGAAGACGTCGCCCTTCAACAAGAACTCGTGGTCTTTCTCGAGCTCTTGCAGCGACTCTTCGAGCGAGCCCGGCAGCGTCGGCACGCCTTTGAGCTCTTCGGGCGAGAGGCCGTAGATGTCCTTCTCGAGCGGGTCGCCCGGGTGGATCTTTTTCTCGATGCCGTCGAGGCCGGCCATCATCAGCGCGCTGAACGCCAGGTACGGGTTCGCCATCGGATCGGGGAAACGAATCTCGATGCGCTTGGCCTTCGGCGAGGCCATGCCCACGGGGATGCGAATCGACGCCGAGCGGTTGCGCGCCGAGTAGGCGAGGTTCACCGGTGCTTCGAAGCCCGGGATGATGCGGCGGTAGCTGTTCAGGGTCGGGTTGGTGATGGCCGCGAGGGCGCGGGCGTGCTTGAGCACACCACCAATGTAGAACAGCGCCATCTCAGACATTCCACCGTATCCCTGGCCGGCGAAGAGCGGCTTGTCGTTCTTCCACAGCGACATGTGGCAGTGCATGCCGCTGCCGTTGTCGCCAGCGATGGGCTTGGGCATGAAGGTCGCGGCCTTGCCATGCTTTCGCGCCACGTTCTTGATGACATACTTGAGCCACATGGTCTTGTCGGCACAACGCGTCAACGAATCGAAGCGAAAGTCGATCTCGCTCTGGGCCGCGGCGACCTCGTGGTGCTCGCGCTCGACCATGATGCCGACGGTCTCGAGCACTTCGCAGATCTCTTGACGGATGTCGGAGTGCGAGTCGTTCGGCGCGACGGGGAAGTAACCCTGCTTCTCGCGAATTTTGTAGCCGGTGTTGGGCGACTCATCGCGGCCCGAGTTCCAACCGGCTTCGTCAGAGTCGACGGCGTAGAAGGCGCTGTTCGACGTCTGGTCGAAGCGGACGTCGTCGAAGATGAAGAACTCGGGCTCGGGGCCGACGTAGCAGGTGTCGGCGAGGCCGGTGCTCTTCAAGAAGGCTTCGGCCTTCTTCGCGATCTGGCGCGGGTCGCGCTCGTAGGGCTCTTTCGAGATGGGATCGAAGACGTTGCACTGCAGCGACACCGTCGCGCGGCGCGTGAACGGATCGAGGATGGCCGTGGTCGGGTCGGGGATGACGAGCATGTCCGACGAGTTGATCGCCTTCCATCCGCGGATCGACGAGCCGTCGAAGCCGAGGCCGTCTTCGAAGAGCTCTTCGCTCAGCTCGGCGATGGGCATCGAGAAGTGCTGCCAGGTGCCGAGCAGGTCGATGAACTTCATGTCGACCACCTTCACCTCGTGGTCTTTGATGAACTTCATCACGTCGGCGGGGCTCTTCGTTTCTTTGGTGCTCATGTGCGATCTCCTGGACGGCGGCCGTAGAAAAGGCGGACGCCGTCGTCTGCTGCGACTGCTGCTGCGGGTCAACGTCGTGGTGGTGCGTCGTTCCGGCACGACAGAAAAAAGTTCACGGACCGCGAGCGGCATGGCGCGAAGCCGGCCGCGGCCCGATCACTGTTGCTGTTGTTGCTGCGACTGCGAGTGCAAGTCAGGTGACGACGTCATCGACGAGTTCTTCGTCGTCGCGGAAACGCAGTGTGCGTGCGCGCGTGTCATCAACCGCAGTATGCAGAGCCGCTTGGTTCCCTGTCCACGAAGATCATGCTGCTGCTCATCGACGATCCCCGCTGGAAGCTCGAGCACACCGACAACGGTCTGTTCTTCGTCACCGTTTTGCAGCCGCTGTCAGTGAACAAAGACCTCGACGCCTTCATCGATGGCGAGCGCTGGCTGCTCGAATGACGACGACAGACGCCCAGGCGCTGGTCATCTGGCAGAAGACCGCGGGTCGTTTGCTGCGGCTCGGCGGCGGCAGCGAAGGCAACGAGCTGACCTTGTTCGTCGACGGCGACGGCGCCTTCGACACGATGTTGCACGCCATCGCCTCGGCGAAGCGGCGGGTCTGGCTCGAGACGTACATCTTCACGCCCGACAAATTGGGCAGCGCCGTCTTCGACGCCCTCGTCGACGCCGCCAAACGTGGCTGCGAAGTGCGACTGCTCGTCGACGCGCTCGGATCGCCCGAGATGAACCCGGAGAAGATGAAGCCGCTGACCGACGCTGGCGGCCTCGTCGCCGTCTTCAACCCCTGGGAATTCGGCTTGTTCGCCCGCCTCAAGCGCAAGCTGCCGACGCTGATGCGCGACCACCGCAAGATCCTCATCATCGACGACGACGCAGGCTTCTGCGGCGGCATGAACATCAGCATCGACTACGGCACGTCGCGCCACGGCAACGGCCTGTTTCGCGACACGCATTTGTTGTTGGGTGGACCAGCGGTCAGGGACCTCGCGTCGGTCTTTGCCGTCTCGTGGCAGCACGCCACC
>JANNAY010000627.1:0-5393 GCA_031384945.1 Deltaproteobacteria bacterium | reverse complement strand
GCGCTTCGGCGAGCGCTTGCCGCAAGCGATGGTCAACTGGCTGACGTTGACGGCCGCCATCCAGACCGGGCAATTGGATGGCATCACATCGAGCTTCAACGGTGTTACTTCGAACCCATTTCGACGTCCCTTTTCAGGCGCCGGTGTTTCTATCAAAAATGGCATCAGCAACGGCGGCGACCTCGTCTTCGACAAAGACGACATCTCGTTCATGGGCATCTCGCAAGGCCACATTCTCGGCGCTGTGATGGTGCCGCTCAACCCCGCCGTGCACCGCGCCGTCTTCGAGGTCGGCGGCGCCGCCTTTGCTCACATGATGTTTCGGGCCAATCCGTTTGAGCGCTTCTTGTTTCTGCTGAATTTGACCGTGCCCGATCCACTCGATCAACAGAAATTGGCCGCACAATTTCAGCGCGCCTTCGACCGGTTCGACCCCGCCACCTACGCGCCGTACATGCTCGACGCTGAGCTGCCCTTCGGCCCGCGCGGCAGTCCGGATCAACGCCGCGTGCTCTTGCAAATGGGCCTCGGCGATTCGTCGGTGCCGAACCTCGGCAGCACGCTGCACGCGCGCTTTTTGGGCGTGCCCTACGTGCGTTCGACCACCGTCGACGCCCCCTTCGGCTTCGACGTCGTCGACGCCGACCACGACGGCAGCGGCTTCGTCGCCTACGACTTCGGCGTCGACCCACAGCAGCAGGCCGCCGCTGATTTTCCGCCAGAGAACGGCGTACACGACGGCGTGCGGCGCATTGAGCCCGCGCTGCGCCAGATCGACGCCTTCTTGAACCGCGGCGTCGTCGTCGGTGGCTGCGACGACGGCCCCTGCGGACCACTCGCGATCCCTTGACAACACTGTGGCGAACTTGCCGCACGGCTGGTTCACGGCTACCACCGTCAGATGCTGGACCTGCCCTCGTCGTCGTCGTTCCTCAAGCGCACCACTCCCGAGGGCCTGACCATCCTCGCGCTCGAGTCGCGGGCCGCCCCCGTCGTCGCTGTGCAGGTGTGGGTCGGCGTTGGCAGCGCCGACGAGACCGACCTCGAAGCCGGGCTCGCCCACGTGCACGAGCACATGTTGTTCAAAGGCACAGCCAAGAACGGGCAAGAACGGCGTGGCGTCGGACAGATCGCCAGCGAGATCGAAGGCTCGGGCGGCGACATCAACGCCTGGACCTCTTACGACCAGACCGTCTACCACGTCGTCATCGCCAAAGACGCCTTCGACACCGGCCTCGACGTGCTCGCTGATGCGATTCAACACTCGGCGTTCGACAAAGACGAGCTGGGCCGCGAGCTCGAGGTCATTCTCGAAGAAATCAAGCGCAGCGAAGACTCGCCGGGCTCGCGCGTCAGCAAGGCGCTGTTCTCTGAAGCGTTCAACGATCACCCCTACCGGCGTCCGGTCATCGGCTACCGCGACATCGTCGCCGGCTTCACGCGCGACGACGTCACGAAGTTCTTCAACGCTCATTACAAGCCCGATCGTTTGACCGTCGTCGTCGTCGGCGACATCGACAAAGGCCTCGCCGCCGACAAAGTCGAAGCCGCCTTCAGAGAGAGCAAGCGCGGCGCCCGCGTGTTGCCGGCGCGCAAGCAAGAGCAGACGCAGAAGGGTCTGCGGGCCCGCGGCCTCACCGACGACGTCGAAGAGTCGCATCTGGCCATCGCCTTTCGCGGACCGTCGCTGCTCGACACCATCACCCCGGCCCTCGATGTGCTGGGCGTCGTGCTCGGCACCGGCGAGAGCTCGCGTTTGTCGCGCGCCATCAAGCGCGAGAAGCAGCTCGCCAACGAGGTCTACGCCTACGCGTACACGCCGAAAGATCCGGGCCTCTTCGTCGTCGGCGGCACGCTGAACCACGAGAAGCTCGACCTGCTGCTGCCCGCGATCGGGCACGAGCTGCGCCGCATCCAAGAGGGCATCAGCCCCGCCGAGCTCGAGAAGGCGAAGGCCATTCTCGCGTCTGAGAGCGTCTACCAACGAGAGACCGTCGACGGCCTCGCCCGGCGCCTTGGCACCTGGCAGCTGCTGACGGGTGATCCGGGCAGCGAGGCCGAGTACCAAAAGAAGATCGCCGCCGTCAGCGTCGACGAGGTCGTCGCTGCCGCGCGCAAGATGTTCGACCCCGAACAAGCCACCGTCGTCAGCCTCGTGCCCAAAGCCGAAGAAGCCCGCGTCGATGCCGAGAAGTTGAAGGCAAAGGCGCAAGAGGCGTTGAAGCCGAAGGTGAAGCGGACGCCGTCGATGGCGCCGCAGTCGAACGTCATCAAAGAGACCGTGAAGGGCGTCCGCGTCATCGTCGAACGCGACCACACCAACCCGATCGTCGCCGTGCGCTCGGCGTGGCTCGGTGGCTTGCGCGCCGAAGACGACGCCACCTCGGGCTACACCCACATGTGTGCTGAGCTGGTGCACAAGGGCACGACGTCGAGAAACGCCACCGAGATCGCCGAGTACCTCGACCGCACCGCCGGCGGCCTCGACGGCTTCGCCGGCCGCAACTCGTTCGGCCTGCGCCAGACGGTGCTGACGCCGAACCTGCAGAGCGGCCTCGAGCTCTTCTTCGACGTGTGGAACCACGTGACCTTCGCCGACGACGAGCTCGCGCGTCAGAAAGAGCACACGCTCGAAGACCTGCGCGCCCGCGCCGACAACCCCGCCGGCCTCGCCTTCGACCAGTTCCACCAGACGCTGTGGAAGAAGCACCCGTACCGCCGCGACATCCTCGGCACCGTCGACACCGTGAAAGCCGCGACGTCGCAGTCGCTGTCGCAGTTCTGGCGCGCCCGCGCCCGCGCCTCAGACGCCGTCTTGTGCTTCGTCGGCGACATCGACCCCGACCGCGCCTTCGCCTTCGTCGAAGAACACCTCGAAGCCGACCAGGGCGTACCGCCGCCGCAGCCGCAGGCAGAGCCGGATCCGACAGCGTCGGCGGTGAAGCGTTTGGTGCGCGATCGCGCCCAGGCCCACCTCGTCACCGGCGTGCGCGGCCTCACCCTGAAAGACGACGACCGCTACCCGATGGAGGCGCTGGTCGCCGCTCTCTCGGGCCAGGGTGGTCGCTTGTTTCTCGAGCTGCGCGACAAGCAGAGCCTTTGCTACTCGGTCGCCGCCTACGCCGTCGACGGCCTCGAGCCCGGATCGTTCGCTGTCTACATGGGCACGAGCCCCGACAAAGTTGAGCGCGCCCTCGAGGGCATCAACATCATTCTGCAGCAGCTCGTCGACGAGGGCATCCCCGCTGAAGAGCTCAAGCGCTCACAGCGCTACCTGCTCGGCAACCACGCCATCGGCCTGCAGCGCACCGGCGCGCGCGCCACGACGATGGTGTTGAACGAGCTCTATGGCCTGGGCCATCTCGCGCACCACGACCACCAAAAGAAGCTGGCCGCCGTCACCGTCGACGACGTCAGGCGCGTCGCCAAGAAGGTGTTGAGCCGCACCCGCATCACGGCGATCGTCGGTCCCGAAGGCACCTCGGGTCCGGTCGCGTCGTAAATTCCGTCGCCCTCGTCGTCGACGTTTGACAGGTCTCCGCCATCGCGGAACCTTCCGCGCCGATGACCGACGAAGAAAAAGCCCTCGATCCCGCGCCCGACCTCGCCCCGATTGTTGGGACCAACCTGCGCCGGCTGCGGGGTGAGCGCGGGCTCTCGCTCGAGGGCCTGGCGAAGATCAGCGGCGTGTCGCGGGCGATGTTGGGTCAGATTGAGCTCGGTCAGTCGGCGCCGACCATCAACGTCTTGTGGAAGATCGCCCGCGCCCTCGACCTGCCCTTCTCGGCGTTGATCACGGCGCAGAAGACCGTGACGGGCACGCGCGTGTTGCACGCTGCCAAGACCAAGCGCCTGACGTCGCACGACGGCTCTTTCTCTTCGCGCGCGTTGTTTCCGTTCGACGAGCCCCGGCGGGTCGAGTTCTACGAATTGGAATTGAAGAAGGGCGGCATCGAAGTCGCCGACGCCCACGCCGCCGGCACCCGCGAAAACCTCGTCGTCAGCAAAGGCGCCGTCGAGATCGAGGTCGATGGCGTCGTCCATCGCCTTGGACCTGGTGATGCTGTGGTCTTCGAGGCGGATGTGCCTCATCACTACAAGAATGTCGGCGATGGTGATGCCACCATGTACCTGGTGATGACCTACGTCGAAGCGCAGAAGTAGCCGCAGCGCTCACAGAAAAGCGGCCCATCTGGGCCGCTTTTTCATCCAAGAGAACGGTCCGGATTCATCCGAACTCTTCTTTCTTGAAGTTGCCCTTGGGCATGCCCAACTCATGAACAATCTGCTCAACAGACTCCATGAAGCGGGGCGTCGGCTCGGTGCCTTTCTGCTTGGCCTCTTCGCGGTGGTACTTCGTGATGGCGGCGCCGCAGGCGTAAGCGCGGACGGTCGACGGGTCACGAACGTAGCGGCGCACGAACTCGGTGGTCGGCCGACCCTTGTAGTAGCCCGGCCCGAGATACGACGGGTCTTCACGCGTGATGAAGTTGATGAACTCAAAGCGATCCGGATAGGCCTTCGCCAATGCGCGGAGCTGCTCGTGGAAGATGATGTCGCCAACTGACTTGTTGACGTCGATCATGACGTGTTTGATGCGTGGGTTTTTGTTGTTGCGAAGCTCGTCTTTCAGCATGCCGTAGTTGGGCACGGTGCCGGAGCCGGCGACGAAGTGCAGCACCTGGTCGGTGTGGTTCTGCAGGTCTTCAGGGATGAAGTACGCACCGGTGAATCCTGAGATGACAACTTCGCGGCCCTTGAGGGACCCCGAGGCCATCAGCGGGGAGAGCACCGGCGGGAACTTGTGAATCTTGGGATCGTAATCCTCGGCCTTGGTGCAGATCGCCATGCACTTTTCGCCGGGGGACGACGAGAGCGAATACGAGCGGATGGGCTCTTTCTTGCCCTTCTGCAATTCAAGATACTCAATCCAGCGCTTCAGCTCAGGAAACTGGTGCGGATCGATGCTCAAGAACTGACCGGCCTTGTACGCCGGAGTATCGCCGATGAAGAAGTACACCGACGACGCGTCGTGGGTGCGGCGGACGACGTCGACGATGACGGCGTCGTACTTGCGGATGGTGCGCACGGGCGCGGCACCAGCAGCCGGAGCCGGAGCCGGAGCCGGCGGCGGCGCCGACGCCTGCACACCTGGCGTGGGCTGCGGGCCCCAACCCTGCTGCTGCTGCTGTTGCTGTTGCGGCGGCGGACCCCACTGACCCGGCGGCGGACCCGGCGGCGGTCCGTACCCCTGCTGCTGCGGCGGCGGGCCCCACTGGCCCGGCGGCGGACCCGGCGGCGGGCCGTAACCGGGCGGGGGGCCCGGCGGCGGACCCGGCGGCGGGCCGTAATTCTGGGGCGGCGCCTGCTGCGGCGGCGGGGCCTGCGGCGGT